>CAZUSQ010000021.1:0-10332 GCA_964622655.1 uncultured Methanosarcinales archaeon | reverse complement strand
AAGATCCATCAATTCCTATAGAAGATGAGGTAGTACAATTTATAGATTTCAGCACACTTTATAACTATTACTTCGATTCCTATACTTTTCAATTTGTTCTTAAGAATATTAATGTTACTGATGATTGTATAGGACAATAAATTTTTCTAATATTCAATAAACTAAAAACAACAATCTTTAAACGACTCTAAGATCCTAATAGCAGTAACAATAAAACTAAAATTTTAGATAAATTTAAATATAACTTAGTTATATTAAGTTATATATGACAGAGTTTGAAACAAAAACAAGAAAATGGGGCAGTTCAATTGGAGTGGTTTTGCCTAAAGAAGTTGTTGATGAAGTAGGAATAAAACCAAATGAAACTATACTTATAGATGTAAAAAAAGGACATAAGGCAAAGGAGTTCTTTGGATTGCTAAAAGATTGGAAAAGACCCACCCAAGAAATAAAGGATGAAGCAAGGAAAGGATGGGGTTAGATGAAATATTTTTTTGACACTTATGCACTAATAGAATTGACCAAAAATAATCCTAATTATGTAGAGTACTCTGATGAATTAGTTATTACTACTATTTTTAATCTAGTGGAGTTACATTATAGTGTATTTAGGGACTTCGATGAAGAAAAAGCAAAAACTATTTATTACAAATTCAAAGAATGCATTAATGAAGTTAGTGATGAAATAATTTTTGAAGCAAGTAAATTGAAATTAAAAAATAAGAAACTTTCTTATACAGATTGTGTTGGGTATACTTTTGCCTTGAGGCATAATCTAAAATTTCTTACAGGGGATAAAGAATTCAGGGACATGGATAATGTGGAATTTGCCCAATAACTCCTAAAAATTTTAAAAAAACAAAAACTTTATATACAAATTAAAATAAGATAAATTTATAATGAAAAAAGGTGTTGATTGGTATATTCTAAGAGTATTATTACTAGTTTCTATATCTTTGCTTTTAGTTAATATTTCTTATTCTGGACCTCCTGATGCTGATGGAGATGGCGTGCCTGATACAGATGATTTATGCCCAGGCTCAACAACTACTGTTGTTGACCAATTTGGATGCTCTTGTGCGCAAAAAACTCAGACTACACCAACTACATGTGCATCTGCATATCCACAAGCAACTTGCTGTACTGTTGACACTAATGAATGTACTTCTGAATGTCGTGCAGGATGGGGGCAGCTTCCAAGATGTGTGCCTTCTTTTAATAACATTTTGCCATGTGATGCAGGTACAGGGCCAGGTACAGGCTTATGCTTAAGGGGATCTTGCAAATCGTTTGCTGACATACTACCAGCAATTAAATCAATAACAATTTCAGGTGGTGTTGTAACAATAACATTATCTGCACCGATTAATGGAGTGGATTCTATAACAATAACACCTTCAACTGGTGAGCTATGTTCTTACCTAGGTACAACTCAAGTAACATGCAATACATTTCCTGTAATATTTGTCAATGGTGTTCTTACAGTAACATTTCCACAAGGAACTGTATTACAAATAAATATTCCTAAAGGTGAAATATGTTTTGATGATGAAGGAAATGGCATTACCCCAGATGAATGCAAGAAAGTTACAATAACATTGACACAAGGCACTACTATAACAATAGGAAATCCTATTATTACAACTATCACTTCAACCCCATCTCCTTTGCCTGTAGGCAGCTATTGGACTATTGATGTTATTGGATTAAACTTTGGCTCTGCTCCTGGTGCGCTTGATATGTTGGATACAAATGGTAAAATTGGACCTCACTTTACAAAGTCCGAACCTAATTATTGGGATCTTATATGGAGCAATAACAAAATTACGCTTAAAATTTATCCAATTATCACAAGCACATTTTCTTCTCCAGTTACTAATTTTCCGATTGATTTAAGGGTTAATAGCACAGAAGTAGATCCTATAAATGGTAAGATAAGCAATCCAGCTACTTTCTTAGTTTCAACAATTGCTCCAATGACAACATCCTTTGCCACAGGCTTTGGACCTGTTGAGCACGATGCAACTAATGCTCAAACTGCTTGCGTAACCCCTGTAGCTAATGTGCTAACCAAAAGTTTCACCATACATTTAACCCCTCAACACTCTGGCTGTACTTCAAGCAATCCTGTTAGTGACAGCTGTAATGCTGCTATTCACAGATATTGCCAATCAATAGGCTATGTAACAGGCTTTGGACCTTTTAATGTCGTAGGAGATATTGCCAATATTGCATGTTTAAATACAGTCACTCTAGTTGATGCAACATTTACAGATTTAAATGCAGAACACTCTGAATGTACTTCAAGCAATCCTGTAAGTGACAGCTGTAATGCAGCTATTAACAGGTATTGCAATAATAGAGGCTATGGTATAACAGGATTTGGTCCAGTTGAGCACAATGCTAATGCTCTTGTCGCTTGCGTTAATTCTGATACAGCTACTATATTTCAACCACTATATACTGAGTTAACCCAAAAAGATTCTGGGTGTCCTGCAGATGGGTATGTTAGCGAGAGCTGTAATACTGCTATTCACCTATTTTGCAAAGGACAGACAACAACAACAATTAATCCACCAACTGTTGACTTGAAAATCAATGAAGGTGATGGGCCATTGACAGTTACTTCGGGCTCTACTCTCGATGTTTCGTGGTCAAGTACCAATGCAGATAGCTGCGATATTTTAGTCGATGGCAATCCATTGTATACAAACCAGCCAACCTCTGGATCTTTCACCACCGAAGCGGTTTCATCCTCAGGAACTATCACTTTAAAATGCACTGGCTCTGGTGGCACTGCATCAGATAGTATTTATGTTACTGTTATTCAGTGTGATAATGATGGTGTAGTTGATACTGGAGAGCTATGTGATTGTGGTGGCAGCACAACATGTACTAGCGCACAACTAGGAGATGAAATTTGCGAATCTCTTGGTTATGATTTAGGTGGTACATTATCTTGTACTTCAAACTGTCAATTTGACACATCTGGTTGTGCAACATCGAACAATCCTCCAACCTTGGATCCTATCGGAGACAAATCAGTGAATGAAGGTTCTCCACTTGGATTTACCATATCTGGCTCTGACCCTGATGTAGGAGACACATTAACCTTCTCTGCTTCCAATTTACCATCTGGAGCTACTTTCGATATATCAACAAAGACTTTTTCATGGACACCTACTTCCACACAATCTGGCACTTACAATCCAATATTTACCGTTTCAGATGGCAGAGGGGGCACTGATAGTGAGACTATAACTATTACAGTTAATGACGTTACATCAGTAGAGCCTTTACTTACAATCACAGACCTAGGAGGCAGCACAATTATTGAGGAAGGTGAAGACGTTAACCTTACGGTAACTAATGGTGCTACTAAGAAAGATATTTACCTTACTGTTGCATTTTATGGTGGTGAATGTGATGGAGCATATCTGCTTGAGCCTGGTTATTTTGTTGTAGGAGCTACAGACAATAATGGTTACTTTTCCGTTATTAACCCTACAGTCGAATTAGAATACCAAGGAGTAACATACACTTATGAGCTTTTAATAGATACTTGGCCAACTGACAGTTACACAGCTGATGTAACTGTAGATAGTGTGAATTCAAATGATGTTTTATTTAAAGTATTTAGTAGCACCCCAGCATGCGGAACAACCAACCTTAATAAGTTTATTAATCCAGTTACTTGCTCAGCACACTTTGATGCCGATAGTGATGTTCAAGTTGATATAAGCAATGCTGGTGCTGGTAAGCCGCCAATTTATCTTACTATATATCATTACAATACAAAAGAGGTTAAAATTAGCAATCTAAATATAGGGGACATAGGTGAAGATGGCAATTTTGTATCTACAATGCCTATGCCAACAATATCACAGTCTACAGCGCAGGAAATTTACTATGCTTATGTAACAATAGATGGTTTTAAATCAAATGAACTAGGATTTGTATACTTTACAGATAGAAATGCAGAGGACACTAGTTTTTGTTGAGATAGAAAGTGTGATGCAGTAGAATAAGGTTGATATGTTAACCTCCTTTGCCAGAGTGGAAAAAGTGAATAAAAATGCACAACAAAAATAAACTAAAAATTTGTACTTTAATGATGATTTTACTATTGTTTGCAGTATTTGTTGCAGCACAAGGAAATAATAATATATATCTAATTACTCTGAATTATAAGAAGATAGTAACATCTCAAGGAATAGCAATTGCAGACTCTTTGTCTTTGGTTAGCATCATTAAAACTCAAGGTATTGTGTCAGCTGAAGGGGTTGGTACTTACAGATTAGAGATTGTATCTAATAATAATCAAGTATTAAGCTCAATAAAATTTAATCCACCAGAAACTCAAAGCTCTAATAAAGTAGGGAAAGTGGGTATATCTAACACAGACTTTACAATTTCTGTTCCTTTTTTTGAAAATGGAAAGCTTATAAATATTTATAACAGCCATGATAAAAAGGTTTTAGAAATACCAGTAGATGCTTTTCAAGAATCAAAGCAATCAAAACAACAATTGTTATTGTTAATGCCTAAAGGTATTACAAAAGAAACAGAAGCAATAAAAGTTCCAGCTGAAGAAACCATATTAAAAATCAGCTTTAGCTGGTGGTATATAGCAGCTCCTGTTTTGCTAATAATTGTTTTCTTAGCTTATTTAGAAGTGAAAAGGACAAAAGACCATGCAGAGCTTATGAGGCATATGAAGCAGCAAAACACGCTGGCATTGAAGAATTATGTAATGACTAACTTAAGAAAAGGCTACAACAAAGAGCAGATAAGAAATGCTTTAATTAAAAATAATTACAACAAAGAAGAGATTGAAGAATCTTTTAGGGGATTGAGGTAAGAGATATTAGGCTACTTCTTCCTTATAGAATTAACGAAAGTATTAAATAGTTGTAATATTGTTTTTAAGTAGGTGAAAATATGGCTAACGCTCTAAAATTAAACAAAGAAGTAAAATTATTGATTAAATATAGCTTAAATAAAGAAGAAAACATATTGAATTTAGGTTTAAATAAATGGAAGAATAAATTGAAAGAATTTGAAAAGCAACATAGAATATCTACTGAAACTTTTGTTAAAAAATTTAATAATGGCGAACTAGGAGATGACAAAAAATGGTTTGAATGGATATTTGCATATAAAGCACACAACCACATTAAGGAGAAATTAAACCTTGTTAAAGGTATTGCCATATGATTTATGATTATTTCTCGAAAGTCCAAAAAAAGATAGAGGAAATTAAATGGATTATTATTGAGCAATCAGTTAATTTTGATTTTGTTTCTAATGAAATGGGAATTATTACAGGGAAATTGGTTTTCATTGATAATTCTATTCTTGATTTTATGGAGTTATTGAGTAAAAAAGAAGCTGAGTATAGGTTTCATTATATGGACAAAAGTAAAGAATTAATTTTCAGATGGGATACTGCACCACACCATAAAAAGATTAAAACATTTCCTTATCACATGCATACAAAGAAAGAGGTTAAAGAGAGTAAAAAAGTGAATTTTGTTGATATTCTAGATATTGTTGTAGATAAGATTATTGAAAATTTAAAGTTGTAAGTTAGTAGGTTACAACAAAAAGTAACTACAACAAAGAACAAATTGATGAAGCTTTTAGGGGGTTGAGGTAAGAATTTTATTTGCTTAATAACCACTTCCATAATGGAATATATTTTATTTTTTTATTATTTATTTTCTCCTCTTCTTCTTTATATTCTGTTATTACAAGCAAATTATTGCATTTAAGCTCTTTACTTGCTTTTAATAATGCTCTAACCTCCCTTTTCTTTGTATCATAGTCATCAATATCATAACAAACTTGAATTAGCTGCTTTATTTTTAAGCCCCTTTTTACTATAAAATCAACTTCTTCATGCTGATGATTTTTCCAATAAAATATATCAATATCTTTTTGTAAATAATTTTTCCTTCTAAAGAGTTCTATACAAACTATATTCTCAAATAGCCTTCCTATATCATCAGAAAATCTAAATGAAATTGAGTTAATGATACCAGTATCCATACAATATATTTTCTTTGGAGCAATGATTTGTTGCTTTAGCTTGAAAGAAAATCTTTCTATAATAAAGATTAAGTAAGCATTTTCAAAGTATTTCACATAATTTTTCATAGTTTGAACCTTTTTTATAGCAAACAAATTTTTAAGTTTGTTAAAGCTTATTTCTTTAGAAAAATTTGAAATAAGGTATTTTGCCAAGCTTTCTGTAATATTACTTTTGATTTTGTATCTTTTAATAATATCTTTTGTGACAACATCTCCAAAAATAGATTTTGCCATCGCTTTTCCAAATTTATATATCTCAGGAAGGCCACCATTTTCAATATACTCTCTAACAGCTTTTTCCATTCTTGCTGCTGTTTCGGTAGTAAAATCTAAATTCTTAATGTCAATGTCTTTATAAATGCAAAATTCCTTAAAAGAAAAAGGGAACAATACAAAATCTAAATGCCTTCCTGTCAAGTATGTTGACAATTCTCCTGACAGCAACTGCGAATTGCTCCCAGTAATGATTATCTTTTTTGTTCTTCTTAATCTATTAATAAAAAGTTCCCATCCACGAACATTTTGAATTTCATCAAAAACAAAAAAGTCTAAATTGCCATAAAGTTCATAAAATGCTTTCAAAACTGTATTAAGATCTTTTGCTTCCATACCAAAAAGCGCTTCGTCATCAAGGTTTATATAACCACATTTTTTGTCTTTTATCAACAACCAAGAAAGTACAGATTTACCACTTCTCCTTAAACCTAAAATTGCTAATACATTCGGAAATTTAAGATATTTTCTTGATAATTCAATTCCTATATCTCTGTCAATTATTTTTTCTCTTGTTAGTATTCTTTTTTTTTCGTTTTCTTGCTCTTGAATTATTCTTTTTATCTCTACGACGTTCATAAAGCATTTAAGAATTACAGCTAGTTTAAAAAGTTTTCTATTGTAATGGTAAACATTTTAAAAAAGTTTTCCCTTTACAGGCAAGGCTTGATTTTCCAGCTTATGCAACCAGTTGAAGACTGCTACATGGTATAAGAATAGCATTGGTAACTCATTAAGTATTGTTCTAGTAGTTTCTTTCATAGTACAATTTTAATGTTTATTGTACTGTATAAATTTTTTGTTTTAGTAGATTAGATGGTAAGTTTCATTAAAAGAATGTAATGCTAATGATGTAAAGAAGTATTTAGTTGGATTAAAGTAGTATTCTTAAATTTCTTGAATTTATTTTATTTACCCAATAACCACTTCCATAGTGAGTATTAACTACAAACTTTTAACCAGAAATAATTACAACAAAGAAGAGATTGATGAAGCTTTTAGAGGGTTGAGGTAAGAAATAATTCAAACAATCTGATTTTTTAATTCAATATTTTCTTCTTTCTTAAACTTAAACTTAAATTTATTCAATAAAGGAACAAAAATATTTCCAACAGCTAATGCCAATGGAATATCGTGCCTTGTAAAAAAGTTTGCTAAAGAATTATCAAAATTGCGAGCATATAGATTAAAAATAATCAACAATATTGCAACTAAAATTCCATAAATAATTCTTTGTTTTCTTGTAATTGGATTTGTTCTTGGCTCTATCAACATATACATTGAAAAGAAATAAATAACCCCACCATGTATGATAGTATAATAAATTTCTTGAAATTGTGTTCCTTGAGAAAACTCAATAGCCAAATTTATCAAATAATAACTTACTAAAAAGCTCATAGTTAAATCAAATCTTCTTAAGCGCCAAATTATGAAAATGCCAAAAATTAAGACTAAAATTAAAGGAGAAGAAATCCACCACGTATGTTGAGCATTAAAAATAATTGAAACAAGCAAAACTCCAAAGTTGGCTGGGTTAAAGATATGTCTTTGCTGTATTCTTATTAAATGCTTTGACAAAATCGCAATTGCTCCTGCTAATACATAAAGATACCATTGCAAATCTTGGGTTAATAATCCGCCAACAAATAAGCCAGATATCAAAGCACTCTGAGGAAATTGCCAAGTTTTTGATTTAAAATATTCTATCAATAAGTCCAATGATGTGGTTGTAACTACTGCAATCAATACAGGCAACAAAGCTTTAACACCAAAACCATAAAAAAATGCACTTACTAAATGAAGTACAATAAGAAAAGAAATAATGTAATGATAAATTGTAAACCTGTTAATCAATGCTTTAATGTCCAAAAATAACACCTCTTATTTCTTCCTTATCCTTTGTTTTCCGCCAACTTTATATGGCGTATACCTTCCTTTTGCTTTCTGGCTTGTCTTTTGCTCCGGATAAACCTCATAAATAGTGGCTTCGTCAAAACCACAATTACTGCATTTAATTACTTTTGAGCCTAAATAATTGTAATGTTTTATGTTTTTAGAGCCACATTCAGGACATCTGTTCATTAAGAGTTAAGAAACTAGAGAATTTATAAAATTTTGCTAATTTGTTGGATAATGTTTTTAAATAGATATAACTTTTTAATAAAAAAAGAGGTATTATATCCTCTAAGTTAATTCTTAGAGATATTTAATTTAGATAAAATGAGTGAATTTGAGCAATTAGTTCATGAAGCCTATAGAAGTTTACTAGATATTGCTCCATATGTTGACCAGAAAGAAAAATTCTTTAAGTTAATGTTCGAACAACTTCCGGAAAGAGTTATCGATAGAGAGTCTTTAAAACAAATTCAAGTAGATGATCTATTTGCTGCCATGAATCATACAAGGACGATTACAGGAGCAGCTACTCTATACAGGTCTTTAATCCAACCTTTAACTTCTTTAGATTTAATTTTAGCAAAACAAGATGCTCTTAGAGAATTAGAGAGCAATGATAGATTAAGGAATGCTATAATTAATTTTCTAGAAGAAGTAAAAAAAAGAACTTCGTCTCTTGATCCTAATATGAATGGAGAAGAGACATTGTATCATTTTCTTAATGAAAGATCGGATAATATAAGAGGTGAGGTCTTTTTTCCATATGTTAATTTTAGATCTGCGATTAAAACTGGAACTAAAATTGCTGATGCGGCTAGGCAAATTCCAAAACCAGACTCTAGATATTTAGAAACTTTAGTTTCTACACTTCAAAGATTTAGTAATGCAAAGAGCTATAGGCTAATGACTGTTCCTGTATATAGAACCTATAGAACATTTATAGATTTTTTCACTAATATGCTTAATCCTTCAATGAAACCTAAAGGAGATATTTATTTTCTGACTCCCAGATGGAAATTTACTCCAAGATATTTATCGGGTCCAGCTATATGCACCACAATCGGATCAGTTGGTATTATACTAACAGGGAAAGCAGGTATTTTGCCTCAAAATCCCCTAATAAATGAGCTTAATTTTTTGGCTGGATATTTTATATTTACTAGTTTAATGTATATGGGACTTTTAAAACCTACTACTGATAGTATTACAGCTATTAAACCACTTGCAAGGCAAATCAGAGCAGATCCAGAATTTCAATTAACTCTTGATACCCTAGGTAAATTAGACGAACTTGTATCATTTTATGAATATGCAAGAGCTATGCAACCACATAAGATGACTTTACCAAAAATGGAATATGCAGCAAGACATTATTTCAGAGCAACAAATGTAGTAAATCCAATAATGGCAAAAAATTATCCATATTGGGTTCCAATTGATATCACTTTTGACGGATGTAAGTTAACATTTTATACGGGTCGGCATAATGCTGGAAAAACAACTAATGGTAAAACTGTTCCACAAATTCAATTAATGGCTCAAATAGGTAGTTATGTTCCAGCTGAAGAAGCTGAGATAAGTATTGCAGATAGAATTTTTTATGCTTTCCATCTACCGGATATTTTACAAAATCAAGCAGGAGATTTTGAAACTGATTTAAAAAGAATCCGAGATTTGTTTTACGCTGCAACTCCCAGAAGTTTGTATGTATTTAATGCATTAGCATCTGGAACAACTACTCGCGAAGAGATAGAACAATCTTATGGAATACTTCATGATTTTGCAACAATTGGCGGTAATACAATTTATATTTCGCATAGATATGAGCTTGTTAAAAGATTCCTTAGTGAACGATTGGGTCAGTTTTTGAAACCAGAGTTAAAGGATGGAAGACCAACATTCAAATTCATAACTGGTATATCAACAGAGAGTGGTGCTGCAAAAATAGCAGAAGAGATAGGATTTTCCCCTGAGGATAGAAGAAACCATTTAATTAGGGAAGGATATCTAAAACCTTAAATTATTTTCTCTCCTGTTTCTTTGTTTATAATATGGATTACATTAACAGGG
>CAZUSQ010000020.1:0-10448 GCA_964622655.1 uncultured Methanosarcinales archaeon | reverse complement strand
CGACATTGTCGTATGTGTAATTTATTTGTTGTATTGTGTTTGTTTTAATCTGATTCAACCTTAAATTGGTTGGAATATAATCAAAAGTTGTTATTTTGTTATTGAAATAAGTTCTGTTTAATGGGTTTCCTGCTGGGTTGTATTTTGTCTGGTTTATGTAGCCTCTTATTTGATTTATTTTGTTTTGGGTATTGTAATAGTAATCCAAATCCTGTCCATTAAACATTTCAGAAACTAATCTGTCGTTTGAATCGTAAATATACGTTTTTGTAAATCCTATACCATCAATTATTCGTTTTTCTTCTATGACTCTTAATTTATCGTCATAAGTGTATTTATAACTTGAATTTCCAAAGGAAATATTATTTAATGTACCTTGTAACTGTTTGTCGTAGGAATAGTTGATTATTTCTGATGAGGAATTTTTCTGTACTATCCTATTTAAGTTATCGTAACCTATTGTCACAACATTTTGAGTTGAACCCAAATTAAAGTTTATCTCTTCTAAAGCAAAAGATAGGGGTACCACTAACAAGAACAGCAACACTATAACATTCTTGTTTTTCATTTTCTCACATCCACCCCGTGGGTTATGCTTTGTTTAATGTGAATTACACAATCACTATTTGTCCTATTAAATGTAATGTTAACAATAAAAATACCAATGAAATAATGGCATAAACTATTAAAAAAATCCATTTTTTTGTGATTTTTTTATGCATCCTTATTGCTAATAATGAAAATAAACCTGCTAACAATATAGCCAAAAGTAAAATGACTGTCCATTCTAAATTATAACTTAAAATTTTATAGAATGGAATTAATTCATTTGCCACTGCGTAAAAATAAAATGACCAAAAGAAAAAAGTAATTAAGTGAAGTAAGAATAGTAAGAAAAATACAATTATTTGAAAAATATTTTTTATTATTTTCTTTTTATATACCATTTTCATTTTTACCTCCATCAAAAACTATCATAATATTATTTTTTTAATGTGCATCTAGTTTTACACGTTGTAGTGCATTTTCCATTAGTAGTACAACTTGATGTGCAGCTTGTAGTGCAATCAACATTTGAGCCTCTACCACCACCTGACCCACCACTTGAAATGAGATTACTTTTTCCAGGAATATTTGTTATTGGAACATCAAAATTTGAGAAGAATTCCTTATTAATGTCAAATGCTTTTTTTGGTAACGTTCTTCGCTCTAATCCCAAGCCACCAGCCTCAAGAGATTCGATAACAAAATCTTGTGAATTATCAGTAAAAGCAGAGTAATCCTTAGGATTTGCAACGATTTCATTTGCTTTATCAATTATTTGGCGATCTTGCTCTTCTGTAGTTTCAATTCTGAATGAATCTCTATATTTTGCAGGAAATGCTTCTTCTTTACTGACACCAGCAGCGTCTGAACTTGAAGGGTTTGTTTTATATTCCGCTTTGTCGTAGCCAAAAATAGATCCAAATACAGCTGCGCGTGCATAAGTTATCACTTCGTTATCGTTGGAGTTTGGCCCCGCATTGGAATAAAATCTATAACCTCCTTTATCTGGGTCCCTTACAACAAATTCGATATGGCCCGTATTTGCACCCCAAATATTTGTATCTTTTAATATAACATAAACTTCTCTTCCATCAGCGTCAAATAGTTTATAAGGATTATTTCGAGCGTACGTATAATGATTTAAAAATTGAGGATCATAAACTTGTTGTATAATTGGGTCACCGCTTATAAAAATTGGTGGATCGACTAAATAATATCTCGCTCCAAAGTAATACATACCAGTAGTGTCCTTAAATTTACCATTGTATAATTTATTTTCTTCAGCATTATTCACTGACAAACTTTCGCCAAAAGCAGAATAAAATTCATTTTCAACAACATTTCCATTCTGGTCAGTGATTAACGAAGTTGAGCCTAAATGGTCAGCATGGTAAAACCATTTTGTCCCATCTGGATTTTGACGTGCAACTAAATTATCCCCCTGATAAATATAATAAAAGTTATGAATTCCTGAAGAATTCCTTATCTGCATCCATTCCCTATATGGTATATAAATTGTTTCGTTTGTTCCTCCGGTATAAGAATATCTATTAATCCTTATTCTGTCCCCGTTGGCATCATAAAAATATTCTTCTAGAATTTTACCACTTGAAGTATTGCCTTCTTTGACAGATTTTAATTGACCTAAACCGTTGTACTCCCTATAGTAAGAATCTCCAGTAACTAGGTTACCCCCACCTCCAACTTGGGAGATTAAATTACCAGCTAAATCATAAGAATAACTCCAAGTACCAAGGTCTGGATCTTTTAACTTAATTTTCCTCCCTAAACTGTCATAAGTAAAGTTAAATTCATTGCCGTAGGTATCTCTAATTCCAACTAATTCGTCCGCTCCGTTATAGCTGTAAGTCATGTTATATGTTTGATTATCCCCAATGTAATAATCTGTATTGTACTCTTTTACTTCAGTTATCCTATCGTAAGCATCTAAAACATACGTATGCCTATTTCTGTTGGCATCATAGTCGTCTATAGTAGATTTATTATAAGTGGTATTAATGAAAGTTCCATCAGGATTAATTACAGAAGTAACCCTACCAACAGCATCATAATTGTATTTTGTTGTATTAGTTGTATTTGATTTATTGGCTAATGTTATTGAACTTGTATCAAAATATGGATTCTGCTCTTCTTTTACTCTAAACAGCCCATCGTAAAATAAATTCTTTACAACTTGACCATTATCCGAGGAACTTTTAATCTGCACCAAGTTGGCAAAGCCATCATAGAAGTAATATACATCAATTGTGTTATTTGATGTTGTTTTTTGTGAAACTTTTATTATTTCAGGTGCAATGCCATCGAAAACGTAGGTATAACGCTTAGTTGGCAAATCTGTTGTATCATACGGGTCAATATCTTTTGTTATCCTTCCGAATGTGTCGTATTCATAGTTGGAAGTAATTCCATTTTTAATATAAAATAAAATATTTCCTGTGCCAACATCATAAGTATAGTCTGTAGCATGTCCTAAAGCATTGATTATCCTATCCGCATATGTATTTGTGTCATCTCTTAATCCATAATCCCAAGTTGTTGTTCTTCCAAGAGCATCTGTTTGTTGATATAAATTTCCGAAATCATCATATTTAAACGAAGTAGTTGGGTTTCCTCCTCCAGTATCAAGCCATTGCTCTGTTTTAGTCAAGTCTCCTTTTGACGGAGGATCACCGTATTGATGATTGTCATAGAAATATTTGTATTCACGAATTTTGTTGTAGAAATTATATGTTGGAAATTCCATAGGAAATAACAGGTGGTTATATTTTACTGTGCATTTAATATTTACAGATAAAACCAAAGGTAATTAACATATACCTTGTTCAATTCTGTATCTTTATATACCTCCTTGTAACATATTTCTTTCATACTTTTGTAATTTTCTAATTTGTATCTTCTAATTATTGGATTTTTTTTATGAATTTTTACCCAAGTCTGATTCTTCGACTTACGTTTAAAGAAAGAAGTAAATGCTTTTTTGTCAAAAAATATTATTACTTGGGAATTAAATAAATCCTGACCATCTATTAGAATTACTGTTATAGGAAATCGTTGCTTTTTTTGATATTTTAATTTTAATTTAGTGTAAAGGTAGTATAATCTTTGTAAACTAAGCTGTATAATAAAATCATCTTTTTTAGGACCTCTGAAAAATTCAGAGGAACCAGGCAATTTAAAGTAATCATAGCCTTTTGCTCTGACTGTATTAGGGTCTATGTCTAATAATATAAACCTTTTAAGCACATCCTTCATCTTATATTTTATCATTCTTTTCAATATTAATTATTTTTTAGTCGAATCTGATTATTCTAGGTTCTTTAGGAACTCTATACATAGCTCCTGTTTCTGGATCAAGTGAGCCAATTTCTTCAATTTTGTTTTTTCCAATGTTCCTATATTTTTCTATATCGCCATGAGTTTTGTCCCATCTATAGGTATGTTTATCGTCACTTCTATATTGGGGATTATCTTTTCTTGGCTTAGTCCTACTTTTAATATCTTTCCAAGTAGGGCTATCTTCTTTACTCATTTTATCTTTTCTCTTTTTAGGATCTTTTGGTTCGATACTTGGCTCAGCCGTGTTTTCCTGAGTCCCAAATGGATTAGTATATTTGTAATTTTGGTATGTGGGGTTGTTTGAATTTACATCATTTTTTCGTTCTAACTTTGTTTGTTCTTTTTTCTCATCATTTTTTTTAGTAGTAGCATCTATATTAATGTAAAGAATTGTAAAACCTATACCTAGAGCAATTAATAGTGCTAAAAACCCAGGACTGACTATCATTATAACCCCACCCAAACTAATGACAACATTTGTGTTTTGGTGCCCAGTAAGATCTGTGTACTTATACGGATTGTTTCGTTCAAATGCATAAGGATTTAGGCTCTGTGGATCATATACATTCTGTATCAAAGTATCTGGCTTGTCCCAAATTGAGATTCTTGGATCAATCTGCCTGAAATGGAAATCTAGCCTGTTCGTTGCAGAATCAAATTCTTTACCTTCATATCCATAACGAGAAGATTTTCCACCCTCTAAAATCTCTCCATAAGGCGAATAGAAAGTATTCTCAACAATAGCGCCTGTGCTGTCTGTAATTAAAGTATTACTTCCCTTATTATCAGAATGTATTGCCTGTTTTTGGCCATCGGTATTTATTTGAGCAACCAACTGACCATTTTGATAAACATATTTTTCCGTAAAAGTTCCGCTAGAATTTACAATCTGTACAAAATTCTCATTCGGATAATAAACTGTGTAATTCAAAACTCCGTTGTAAAAGACTTTCTTTTGGATTATCCTCTCTTCAATCGGATGCCATCTGTATTCTTCTAGAACAGGGCTATTGGAAGTATTTCCTAACCTAACCCTAACTAACTGATTTAATCCATCATATTCTCTATAATATTTCCCATCTGTAATCAAGTTGCCATTTTTATCGTAAGTTCTACTTAACTCTTCTGCAAATACGAATGGAATAGATACAACTAACAATGACAAAAAGATTGCTAAATTCTTTATGTAATTCTTGTAGTTCATGTTACGACTGCTCCTGTTTGATTATCATTGTAAGTAGAGGAATTAATTTGGAAATTTAAAGGATATATTCCAGATGAAGTAAAGTTTGATTCTATGACTACAATAGCCTGTTCAGAAGTATTTAGTTCTAAGTTTTGATTTGATACTATAAGAGCTTCAGTGTTATTAAGTATCCAAGAAAGATTTAATCTCTGTATATTATTAACAACCACAGATGAGGTAACTGCCCTGCTAGTATTCTCAAACAACGTTTCTAACTTATTTATACCAATTTGTTTAATATTAAATATATCTAATTCAATATCTTCCACATTAGAAGAGTTCATGGCATTTATTGTAACGTCTTTCTTGCCTTGTGCGTAGTTTTCTTCGATAACGACAATTATAGATTCATTATTAGCTAATGTAGTAGTATTTTCAAGAGCAGGATCGGTAATATTAAATTTAGTTTTTGTTGAAATCCAATCATTCTTTACGATAAAATTAAATATTCTAGTAGTTCCATTTTTAATGTAATTGATATATTGCTGGATTCCTAATGAATATAATTTTAAATTCTCTGAATAAGAATCAGTAAAGTTCCCTGAATTTATTGTTATAGTAATCTTTTTACTTCCCGCATTAGTAAAGTTTAATTCTTGACTTATAGTTGTACTTTGACCTTGATTTAAACTTATACTAGAAGCATTATAAGTCAATGCATCTGCTGTTATCGTCCAGTTTATATTATTTAAAGTAGAATAATAGTTTTTAATCTGGAACTTCACTAATATTGTATCAGAATCTATTGAAGTTGAATTATAGTTTTCTATTTTAATATTGTCAAAATTAAAAGGCAAAGTTAAAGTTTGATTTCCATCTGTTGAATTTATTCTGCAAGTTAAATTTGCACTTGGTAGGGTAGTAAAATTATGCTCTATAATTATCATCAAATTTTGATTACTAGACATATTAAATGGAACATTAGAAAGTATGCTTTGGCTGCAATTAAAGCCCCAGTTTTGTGAATTATCGCCGATATTATTTTGGGCATCAAATTCTGCAACTACTAAACTGCCATTTTGTTTTAAGATTGATAAAGAATTTGCAAGAGTTCCAAATAACAATCTAAATAGTTCATAATCATAAGCGGTTGTGTTAGCTCTAGCAGTGATATTAATTAAATAATTACCACCAGTTGTGTAGTTTCTTTCAACTGAAATCAAAGTAAATCCTTTTAATGCAAGGCTTAAATTTGTAGAATTAAAGATATAGTTATCTCCAAATGCCACAGAATAATTAACTTGACTTATGGATTGATTATTTTCATTGACTAAATAAAACTGCACAATTTGGGTTCTGTTTGTAGCATTAATTATAGTTGGTCTATAAACATCTACCCCTGTATCGGTGGTTATTACTTTTGATGGAGCATGTACTGGGCTAGTTAAGTCATATTTCATTGATGTTGTTTGTGATGAATTTCTGACTATCTTCAAAATTCTGCCTATCGGGTCGTAGCTGTAAATCCAAGAGAACCCACTTATTGTTACGTTGGTTAAGCGGTCTAGTCTGTCATAAGTCATTGAGTATGTTCTATTGTTGATAGAATCATTAATTCCTATAATATTCCCTACATTATCATACGTATAGTTTAATTGTTGTATATCATCTGTTCTAATCTGCCTTAACCTTAAATTTTGCTCATTATAGTCATATTTGGTAATTCTGCCATTGAAATAAGTCCTGTTTAAAGTAGCTCCAAACGCATTATAATGGGTTTTATTGATAAAACCAGTTATCTTGTCTAGTTTATTCATTTGGTTGTAATAAAGCTCTAAATCTGTTGAATTTGGAAGTCTTTTCTCGATTATCCTATTCATTGAATCGTAGGTTACGCCAGTTTCAAAAGAAAGATTATCCATAACTACGAATTCCTTTACTATTCGTAATCTGTCATCATAAGTATAAGTATAGGAAATATTTGTATAATTTACACTAAAAAGAGTGCCTTGGTATTGTTTATCATAGGTAAATGTAATATTATCTTCTGTGTAATTCTTATTAAGGATTCTATTTAGGGAATCATATCCTAATCTTATTACTTGTCCCCTATTATCTATTTGCTTAATGAGATTATTTGCCAAATCATAATCATATTTCCACTGACCTAAATCAGGATCTATTAATTTTATTTTCCTGCCCAAGGAATCGTAAGTGAAGTTGAAATTGTTTCCATAAGCGTCTCTGATGCCAACTAACTCGTCTGCACCATCATAAATATAAGTCGTGTTATAACTCTGATTATCTCCAATGTAATAATCTGTGTTAAATTCCCTGACTTCAATGATTCTGTCATAAGAATCTAGGACATAGGTATTCCTATTATAATTTTCATCGTAGTCGTTTATTATTGATTTATTATATGTGGTGTTTTTGTTTGTTCCATCAGGATTTATAACAGAAGTAACTCTCGATAGAGCATCGTAGTTATATTTTGTTGTATTAGTTGTGTTTGACTTATTGGATAATGTTGTTGAACTTGTATCAAAATATGGATTCTGCTCTTCCTTGACTCTAAACATTCCATCATAAAATAAATTTTTAACAATTTGTTGAGTATTGTCTTCATTTGGTGTTTTGATTTGAACCAGATTGGCAAAACCGTCATAGAAATAATATACATCAATTGTATTGTTTGATGTTGTTCTTTGGCTTACCTTTATTATTTCAGGGGCAATTCCGTCAAATAAGTAAGTGTAAGATTTTGTTGGGAAATCTGAACTGTCATAAGGATCAATATCTTTTGTTATCCTTCCGAATGTATCGTATTCGTAGCCAAACAAAACTCCATGATTGATATAATTCAGTACATTACCAGTGCCAACATCATAGGTGTAGTCAATTGCATGACCCAATGGGTTTGTAACTCTGTCAGCATAAGTGTTTGTATCATCTCTTAATCCATAATCCCAAGTTGTTGTTCTTCCAAGAGCATCTGTTTGTTGATATAAATTTCCGAAATCATCATACTTGTAATAGGTAGTTGGATTTCCTCCGCCTGTGTCAAGCCATTGCTCTGTTTTTGTTAAATCTCCTTTATTGGATATGCTGCCATACTCCTTGTTGTCATAGAAATATTTTGTCTCTCTTATTTTGTTATGTGAGGAATCAAACAATAAATACCAGCTTGGCTTGTCTAAAATCCATGGTGTCATGTTAATCGCATAGGTATAGTTTTCGTATTTCTCATCGCTTGTTATGTTTATGTCGCCGTGTTGGATTTTAGAAATGATATTGGAATAGTTATCGTATCTAAATGAAATATTGGTTATTTTTGGATTTGTTAATTGAGCATCATAAGTGTAGGATGATGTTGATAGTAAAGTAGCTATGAATATCCCGTAATCTTTTGCTGTAAAATTAAAGTTATTGTCGATTGCTGAAAAAATATTGCCAATTGAATCATAAGTTTCTGTCCTGTATTCTCTTCCTTTTAATTGCTTATTTTGGTGAAAGTAATGCGATATAACAGATTTATCGCTTAATGTTTCATTTACAATGTTAAACCCCCTGAATTCTGAATCGTCATAATCGTAATTTCCGCCAAAGTAATAATAAGAAGTGTTTGAGAAAATATTGAAATCATTATTTAATGAATTATTTTGGTAAAATGCCTTGACAACCCAGATGTTGAAGCCAATATCAGATAAGCTGTCATTTCCTGTATTGTTGAATAAAGTAGATTTTTCATAATCAAGATAAGTTATTCCTCCGAACTCATTTGTGATGTTCTTCAATAAGTAAGGTATTGTGGAATTTCTGATTAAAGTTCTCTTAATGTCAGAAGTACCGTCATTGTAGCCAATGATAATGTCGCCAAACCCATCTCCATCAACATCTCCTATTCTTCTTCCAATATTCTTTCCTTCCAAAGTAAAAGGCTCTGGAGAATTCCACGATGTTGAGTTGATCCACCCGTTTCCATTATTAATGAAAGCTTCCCTTTCTGTAACGCTTCCATTCTTGTAATCTTGCAGAATATCAGTCAAGCCATCGCCATTCAAATCAAGCAATCTTAATCCATTATCAATTCTTGAAGAGCTTGTAAACACATCAGGAGGAATCCAAGCAGAAGAGCTTACCCATCCGCTTCCATTATTAAGCCAAGCCTCTTTAGTAGTGTCTTTCCCTTTTAATATGTCAATTAATCCATCGCCATTTACATCAGCTAACCTAACGCCTAAGTCGATGAGGCCGGAGTCAACAAAATCCGTGGGGCTTACCCATAAAGAACTTACATCTTTCCAACCGTTGCCTGTATTCAGGGCAGCTTTTTTCTTGTCAGGGTGGGCTCTCAGCAAATCAACCCTTCCGTCGCCATTAAAGTCAACAAGCTGCGTTCCCTTATCGCCAATGCCTGATTGAGTGAAATCAAAATCTTCGCTCGGAGGAGCCCATGTGATTACATCTTCGCTTCCCCACTTTGTTATGTTATTAAGCCAAGCTCTTCTTTTGCCAATTGCGTTACTAACTCCTTGTATCAGGTCTGCAAATCCGTCATTGTTTAGATCCGCTATCCTTATTCCGTTATCAATGTCAGAGGCATCAATAAAGTCATCAGGCGGGGCAAATGCCAATGATTCGTTCCATGCTGTACGGTTATTAAGCCACGCTGTTTTTGTCGTTCCATATTTGCTTTTCAATAAATCTAAGTAGCCGTCATTGTTAATGTCAACTAATCTCAAGCCCTTATCAATTCCGTTTGAATCAGAAAAAACTTCGCTTACATTGTATGTAGTAGAATTATGGTAAAATGAATTTGATTCATAATACCCAAAAGTTACGTTATGCAGCACAGAAACATTATCAGAACCAATATACCCTATCCTGTATAAAGAAGACAAGGAGCTTTCATTGTGCAAAGACAAATATTCAAAATTATATCTTCTTACTAAACTGCTGTTGACAAATACATAAATATCATTTAACCTTCTGCTTTCTTCTAGTACATTCCCTTGTTCATATACGCGTCTTCTGTCTGGCCGAACAGAACTTTCATAGCCAAATTCTATTTTTCTTCTTTGCTCATTATTATAAATTATTTGATTCAGATAAACGCTTCCATTGTCTTGAGCATAAGGGTTCTCGTTATAAGAATAAAATATTTTATTATTGTGTGTGTCTTCAATTTGGTCTAATGACCACTTTAAAGCATAACTATAGCCAACATTAGAAGCCAATTCAGAATTGGAATTGTAACCAAACCTTAATTGAGTGCCATCTTTTAAAATGATAAGCCAGTAAGTTTTGTAAGTATTTGATGTTGTGCTTATATTTTGTACTCTTGCAAAAGTCTCGA
>CAZUSQ010000019.1:0-10508 GCA_964622655.1 uncultured Methanosarcinales archaeon | reverse complement strand
AAAATTCCACTTATTGACTGGTAGTTTTTGAGCATATCCAAATTCCATGCAATGTCTAGCTATACATATACCACTTATGAAACATAAGTGGAATTTTGATGTTTAAATTTGGCAAGAGATTGATATTTTATAAAAGCCTTTCGCTCTACATAAAAATTAAAAATAAGCAATAGTTTACATCCAAAAATTAAGTAGTAAATTATTTAAATATACAACGATGAACACTAGAAATATATCAAATAACAATTGATATTTTGGGTGGTTAGTAACACTACGATTTATAAGGTATAATATGAGTTGAAAATATGACAAGTCAAGATAAGCCATATGAAATAGTCATAGTGGGTGGTTTAGGTCACGTAGGACTTCCATTAGGGTTAGTTTTTGCAGATAAGGGCTTAAATGTATGTCTTTATGATGTTGATAAACATAAAGCTGAAATTGTTTCAAAAGGTGAAATGCCATTTATTGAGCATGGTGCGGAACCAATTCTTAAAAGGATTCTAAAGAATGGCAATATTACGATAACTGATGACATAAGAAGTATTTCAAAAGCAAGATATGTTATTATTGCAATAGGCACTCCTGTTGATGAATACCTTAATCCAAAAACACGAGCTTTCCTAGAGGCTATTGAGAGTATTAAAAAGTACCTAGATGACTCTCAAACAATCATTATACGCAGTACAGTATATCCACATACCTGCCAGCAAGTTCTTAACTTATTGGGCACTGACCAAGGATGGAATATTGCTTATTGTCCTGAGAGAATTGTCCAGGGTTATGCTATTACGGAATTAAAAGAACTGCCTCAGATTATTGCAGGTTTAAGCGAGAAAGCTGTTCAAGACGCTTCTGAGTTATTTAAGCTTATTTCTCCGAAGATAATAAAGACTTCGGTGGGGGAAGCTGAACTAGTTAAGCTGTTTTCAAATGCATGGAGATACATCCAATTTGCTGTAACAAATCAATTTTACATGATTGCATATAATTTTGGAGTTGATTACGATAAAGTGCGCCACGCAATGACAGAAGGCTATGGCAGATTAGCAACTTTGCCTTGCGCAGGTTTTTCAGCTGGACCTTGTCTTCTTAAGGATACGATGCAATTAGCAGCTTTCAATAGCAACAACTTTCTTTTAGGGCATGCTGCAATGATGATAAACGAAGGTTTGCCTAATTTTATTGTGGAAGATTTAAGAAAAAGGTATGAGCTAAGCAAAACTAAAGTAGGTATTTTAGGGATGGCGTTTAAGGCAGATGTAGATGATATTAGAGACTCTCTTTCATTCAAGCTAGGCAAAATACTACGCTTTCATGGAGCAAAAGTTTACTACTCAGATGAGTATGCAAAAAACCCAGATTTTATATCAAAAGAAGAGTTAGTAAAAGCATGTAATGTTGTTGTCGTAGCAGTGCCACATTCTGCATACAAAGGAATGGGCATACCAGAAAATGTTGAGGTTATTGATCTTTGGGGGGTAACTAAAAAAGGGAACAAGGATTAAGATATTTCATCTTTATAAAAAATTTAATTAGTGTTATTATTGCAAAAGAGCTAGCATGTATAGTTGGTAAATGAAATACAAAAATGTACTTTTAACAGGCGGTTCAGGAAAACTTGGACAAGCTATAACAACTTCTGGTTATTTTTCATCTTTTTCAACACCAACTAGACAAATTTTAGATATAACAAAACCTAGCACTATTAAGAAATTCTTTGACAATAACGACTTTGATGCAATTATACATTGTGCTGCTTTAGCAAGGCCGGCAGAGTGCGAGAAGGACCCTGCCAAAGCTATAGAGACTAATATTATCGGTACAAGTAATTTAGTAATGTTTGTATTATACAAAGAAGAAAAATTACAAAAGAAAATAAGGTTTATACATATCTCAACCGATGCAGTCTATGCTGGGAAAAAAGGTAATTACTCTGAAAAAGATGCAACAAACCCCTATAATAAGTATGGTTGGACAAAACTTGGCGCCGAATGTGCAGTGCATCTGCTTTCAAATTTTTGCATTATTCGAACAAACTTCTTTGATCCAAACAATATAAGATTTGACAAATCAGCAACTGATGTTTATTCTTCAAAAGTTCCAATTAATTATTTAGTTAAGGCAATAGCAACAATGCTAAATCATAATTTTATTGGTACTATCAACATAGGTGGTCAAAGAAAATCTGATTATAAAAGATACAAGGAATTTAAAATCTCTTTAAAATCATGCAATTTTGAAGAGATAGCAAATGCAGTTTCTTTTCCTATGGCTCATGACGCTTCTATGGATTGTAGTCTTTGGAAAAAAATTGAACAACAACAAAAATGAAAAATCTATAGTAAATTGTAATATTATAATAATAAGATAATGGTAGGATAAATCATGAGAGAAAATAAAACAAAAAAAATAAAACTATCCATACTGATGCCTGTCCTTAATGAAGGTGTTAATCTCAAAATAATATTGAAGATATTACAAGCAACAATTGATGTGCTTCATGAAGTTCTGATTGTATACGACATCCCAGATGACGATAGTATCCCAGTAGTTAAAAATATGCAAAAAAATTATCCTAGATTAAGGTTGCTACATAATAAACTCGGGAGAGGCGTATCTAATGCCATTAAGGCTGGAGTGAATGCAGCAGTTGGAGACTATGTTCTTATAATTGCGGCAGATGATATTGGACCAGTGCTTGCTGTTGATGATATGATTTACTTAATGGATCATGGATGTGATTTCGTAAGTGCAACAAGATATGCCTATGGAGGAAAAAATATAGGTGGGTTTTTTATTAGCCGATTTCTATCTACAATTGCAAATAAACTATTTTATGTCTTATCTGGTTCTGTACTGACTGATTCAACACTTGGTGTTAAAATGTTTCGACGCTCATTATTCAAAGAAATAAAACTAGAATCAAAACCTGTAGGTTGGGTTGTATCTTTTGAATTTGCTATAAAAGCTCAGCTTTTAGGCTGGAAGCTTGGGGAAGTGCCAATGATTTCTATCAACAGGTTTTATGGAGGGAAATCCAGCTTTAAATTTGGTCCATGGGTAGTTGAGTATACAAAATGGTTTTTGTGGGGCTTAAAGCATTTGTATCTCGCAGGAAAATTAAGGCATAAGGTTTCAGTTAGAATACCTGAAAAAATACGTTTACAAAGAAGGAAATTATAGCATGACAAAGAAGAAATATTTGGTTACTGGTGGTACAGGGTTTATTGGAACTGCACTAGTAAAGCGCTTAGTTAAAGAAGGTAATGAAATACGAGTTCTCGATAATGATATTAGGGGAGTTAAAGAACGTTTGAAATCAATTGCAAATAAAATTGAGATTATAGAAGCTGATATAAGAGATGCCCAAGCAGTGCAAAAAGCTTGCAAAAGGGTAGATAGCGTTATTCATCTTGCTTATATTAATGGCACTGAATATTTTTACAGTATGCCTGAATTGGTGTTGGAAGTTGGTGTTAAAGGGATTATGAATGTTATTGATGGCTGTATCAAAGAGAATGTAAAAGAAATAATACTTGCATCAAGTTCTGAGGTTTATCAGACTCCTCCAAAAATTCCAACATATGAGAATACTCCTATGTCCATACCAAACCCGTTAAATCCTAGGTACTCTTATGGTGGAGGCAAGATAATAAGCGAACTTATGACTATAAACTATGGTAGGAAATACTTTGATAGAGCAATTGTAATTAGACCACATAATGTCTATGGACAAGATATGGGATGGGAGCATGTAATTCCTCAGTTTGTTTTACGCATGAAAGAGATTTGTAAAAGTACTAAAAATAAACAAATTAAGTTCCCAGTACAGGGAACAGGCAAAGAAACCAGAGCTTTTGTCTATATTGATGACTTCATAGAAGGATTAATGATTGTGTTAAAAAAAGGAAAACACCTTGGCATATATAACATAGGTAACATGGATGAGATTTCAATAGAAAAAGTTGCTGTTGAGGTTGGTAAATATTTTGGAAGAAAAGTGATTATTGTGCCTGGCAAACCGCGAGAAGGCGGAGTGCTAAGGAGGTGCCCTGACATAACAAAGCTTAAAAAGCTATGTTATAAGCCAAAAATCAGTTTTCAAGCAGGGTTAAAAACTACAGCAAAATGGTACGATGAAAATAGTCATAAAAAACCAAATACCACATTAAGAGGCGAACTATATGATACCTGATAATCTTTCTTTTCAAACTGGATCCAGCGTTGTAGTTGAGCGATGCCAGGTGTGTGACTATTCAAACTTAGAACCCATCTTGTTTTTAGGGTATTTACCGCCAGTTAACAGTGTGCACCCCATAGGACAAAAGCCGCATGAGCAACCCAGTTACCCTGCACAATTATTGTATTGTCCTCAATGCAATTTGGTTCAGTTAGGATTAATTGTAGATCCAAAAATTCTTTTTCCATCAGAGTATCCTTACACGAGCAGCACAACTAAGATACTTCGAGAAAATTTTGCAGAATTATACCACGAATGCAAAACTATAGTTAATTTAAGCCATGACGATTTGGTAGTAGACATAGGCTCAAATGACGGTAATTTATTAAGCAATTTTAAGAGTAACCATAGAGTGCTTGGTATTACACCAGAAGATATAGGAAAAATTGCAATAGAAAGAGGTATCCCAACTATTATATCTTATTTCAATAAAGATGTTGTACTAAAAGTTCGCTCAGAGGAAGGGCAAGCAAAAATAATTACTGCTACCAATGTATTTGCGCATATAGAAAAAATTAATGAAATATTAGAGCTTATAATTGAACTTTTAAAAGAAGATGGAGTATTTATTTCTGAGTCACATTATCTTTTGTCACTTATAGAAACATTGCAGTACGATACAATTTATCACGAGCATTTAAGATATTATTCATTACATAGCCTAAAGTACCTACTTGAAATGCATGGACTTGAGATTATTCATGCAAAGCAAATTCCAACGCATGGTGGCTCAATTAGAGTGTATGCTGCAAGGCAAGGAAAATACCCTGTAAGAGAATCTGTTTCTAGTCTTATAAAAAAAGAAAAACAAGTATTAATGGACAAAAAAAATCTTTTTGAGTTCAAAAAGCGCGTTGTAATTTCTAAATTAGAATTGCAAGCAATGTTGCTCAATATAAAAAAACAGGGCAAGCGTATTTATGGTGTAAGTGCGCCATCTCGTGCTACTACACTAATAAACTATGTGGGAATAGATAATGATATTCTTGATTGTGTTTTGGAGATAAAAGGATCTCATAAAATTGGTAAATATGTCCCTGGAACACTAATCCCTATTGTAGAAGAGTCCAAACTTTTTGAAGATCAACCTGAATATGCTTTATTGCTGTCTTGGCATATAGCTGACGAATTGGCACCAAAGTTAAGGGAGAAAGGATTTAAAGGCAAATTTATTGTTCCCCTACCAAGTCCACATTTTCTTGAGTGATTAATTAGCTTAGTTTACATAATTTTATTTTGCAATTAAACCGCATTTCAAAAATTTTATAAATAGACTACATATGCAATTGACAACTGTAAATAGCACAAAAAAATGAAATGCAGAATCTGTAATAATAAAAACCTAAAGAAATTTCTTTCATTAGGGAAAACTCCACTAGCAAATAGCTTCTTGTCTGAAAGAGTTCTTAATAAAAAAGAAAAAAATTTTCCTTTGGAAGTTTGCTTTTGCCCAAATTGCAAACTTGTTCAATTAACATATGTAGTTCCGCACAATGTTATGTTTGAAAATTATATTTATGTTTCTTCAACAACGAATACTTTTAAAATTCACTTTACCAAAATGGCTGAAGACATTTCTAAAGAATTTAATCTTAATGAAAAATCTCTTGCTGTTGATATAGGCAGCAATGATGGGGTACTTCTAAAAGGTTTTCAAAAATGTGGAGTTAAAACAATAGGTGTTGAACCAGCTAAAAATGTTGCACTAATTGCACAGCAAAATGGCGTAGAAACAATTAATGATTTTTTCAATCGAAGTGTTGTAAAAAAAATATTGGCTAAAAAAGGAAATGCAGATGTAGTTACAGCTACCAATGTATTTGCACATGTGGATGATATTCATGATTTTGTAAATAATGTAAAAGTATTGCTCAAAGAAAATGGGATTTTTGTAATAGAAGCCCCATATCTAGTTGATATGCTAGAAAAAATGACTTTTGATACAATATATCACGAGCATTTGTCGTATTTCTCAGTCATTCCCTTGGTTAACTTTTTTGAAAGAGCTGGAATGAAAGTGTTTAAAATAAAAAAAGTTAACTCACATGGTGGCTCGATAAGAGTTTTTGTAAAGAAAAAGGGGAGCAATCTTGAAATAAATGAGTCAGTTTACTCAATGATAAAAAATGAAAAAAAAATTGGAATAGACAATTTTGAGCTATATAAAAATTTTGCAAATAAAGTATATGAAACAAGAGCAAAATTGGTAAGGTACTTAAAAGATATCAAAAACAAAGGCAAGAAAATAGCAGCTTATGGAGCTCCTGCAAAGGGTAATACTTTACTTAATTTCTGTAATATTGGAACTGATTACATTGATTACATAGTTGAAGACAATCAATTAAAACAAGGGTTGTTCACCCCAGGCACTCATATTCCAGTAGTAAGCCCAAAAATGCTTGATGAAGACATGCCGGATTATATTTTAATTCTTGCCTGGAATTTTGTTGAAGAGATTTTAAATAAAACAAAAAAATATGCAGATGTTGGAATTAAATTTATAATTCCATTGCCCGAACCAAAGTTAGTTTAACTATATGTCTTATTTAAAACCACTAAAGATTTTATATTATTTTCTTCAACTGTCCATTGAATAAATCTTTGTATTCCTGTTTTTAGACTAATCTTTGGAATATAGCCAAGCTTTGTTCTAATTTTTGTCAAATCAGGGCATCTTCTTTTTGGGTCAGATTTAGCGTATGCATCATTTGGACCTTCAACCAATTTTATCTTTACTTTATTGTCAAAAATCTCTGTTATTAACTTTGCTAAATTTATGATGCTTATCTCTTCTTTGTTGTTTCCCACATTGAAAACTTCGCCATTATGATCTGAAAGCAAAACCTTAAAGAAGCCTGTAATTGCATCTGTCACATAGCAAAATGCCCTTGTACTTTTACCATCCCCATATACGGGAATTGTGTTGTCATTGAAAATGTTGGCAATGAAGTTAGGAATAACTCTGTAATCGTCCATTCTCATCCCAGGTCCATAAACGTTAAAAGGTCTGACTATCTTAACAGGAATGTTATATGCTTCAAAGTAATTTATGCATAGAGTTTCACCCAACCTTTTTGATTCATCATAGTTTGCTCTTGGCCCAATGCATGATACATTGCCAAAGTAAGTTTCTGGAGTAGGCACAAACTTTGTATCTGGATCACCGTATACTTCGCTTGAGCTGAAATAAAGCATGCTTTCTATCTTTTTTTCCTTTGCAAGCTCTAGCATATTTTTTGTTCCAAAAACACCAACATCAATAGTTTCAATCTTAAATTTTCTGTAGAACCTTGGCGATGCAATGCCAGCTGCACTTATTATGAAGTCAATGTCTTCTTTTATTTTTAAAGGGATTGTTACATCATGCTTTATGGATTTGAAGTAATCACTTTCCTCAATGCTATATTTTAATCCTGTTATGAAATTATCAACAGAGATAATCTTGCAATGCTTATCGAGAACATTTTTGTTGAGAAAATCTAATGTTAAAAGAAAATAATTACCTAAGAAGCCAGCACCACCAGTAATTAGAAGTGTTTTTCCACTTAATTTTTCTGCAATAGGCTTGATTTCTTCAGCAATTACATTAATATCTTCCTGTATTATTTTGCTTTTCATAGTATTTTTAATATATAAATTTTAATTTAACTCTACTCAAATTTTGAATTGCTTATTAAAGTTTTCTGTTAATCGATAGTTTAGTTAAATAGATTTCAATATCCCATCTCTAAACTTGATGAATTCAAAATTAAGATCCTTTTTTATTAGTTTATTGTCAAGTTTTGTTCTTACTGGAAAATAATTTAATTGTTGTGTTGTTATGCTTGGGTTTTTAGAGACTAATTCGTATATTTTAACTACTGGTTTTAATAAAAATAAAGGCACATGAATTTTGTACACCTTTTTATTTAAGGCGTAAGAGATCGTATCTATAATTTTATTAAGTGTCAATATTTCATCACAACAGACATTATAAGTTTTATCACGAGTTTTTTTACTATTCATGTTCAAACACTTAATTATAATATGTACTATGTCATCGATAAAAACAGGTTGAAAGATATAATTCCCATCTCCTATCACAGGAACAAGTGGGTACCTTCTTATTATATCTACTAATTTCATTACAAATTTACTATCACCTTTTCCATAAATAACTGTTGGTCTTAGAATTACATAAGCGATTCCGGATTTTTTTATTATCAATTCTGCTAGATATTTACTTTGACCATAAATTGTTAACTCTCTTTTGGCAGCAACGTCAGAGCTTACGAATATGATTTTATTGACTTTCTTTTTTTTACATAGTTTAATCAAATTTGAAGTGGCTTTGACATTAATGTTAATATAATCGTCTTTGGAATTTGATACTAGTATGCCTGCCAGATGTATCACTTGGGAGATTTTAGAATGCTCAAGCGATTTAAATATCGAAGCATAGTCTGTCAGTGATCCAAATATTAGCTTAATGCTGTTTTTTTTTAGATAAGCAATGAATTTTTTATCAGAGGTATCCCTTACTAGACAGCACACATTATACTTAGACTTAATCAATCTTGATATTAAATGTCTGCCTACAAAGCCTGAAGAACCTGTGATTAATATCATTGCAAAATAAATTGTCTTATTAAAAAGCTAATATCCTTAAAAACTCTTCCCCTCAGAATTTCTCTCGTAATAAACCTTGGGCTGAAATAAAATTTGTTAAATGCTGAGTTAACTTCTTTTTCAAGATACTCTGGAGTTAGCTCTTCAGATATCTGCATTGCTGACGAATAGCCACCGAGATGGTCAAATGATTCTGAGTTTAGCCATTTATTCCTCTTAGCCATTTCATAAAGTTCAGTGCCTGGGAAGGGCGTTGCTATTTTATACTCTACTTGGCTTGGAAAAAGCTTAAAGCTAAACTCTATTGTTTCTTTGATTGTTTGCGGAGTTGAGCCAGGTAAGCCTAATATGAAGAAACAAGTTGTCCATATGCCTACTTTCTCGCAATAGTTTACAGTCTCCAAAATTTTGTCTGTGTCAAGTGGTTTCCGGTTAATCATCTTCAAAATTTCTGGATGTATGTCTTCTACGCCAAAATTAATACATTCACATCCTGCTTTTGCTAGCAGGTCTATTACCTCCTTTTTAAGCAATTCAGGTCTTGTCTCGAACACAAAACCAACGTCAAGTTTATTTTCGATTAGAATGCTGCACAGTTCTTCCACTCTTCTCTGGTTTAAAGAAAAAAGAGGATCTCTAAAGAAGAATCCTTTTACTCCAAATTTCTCATAATCATACTTCATCTCATCAAAAATGTTCTTTGCATCTCTGGCTCGCCATTTCAAGCCTTGATTCGTTGGGTAAGGGCAATAACCACAGCCATAGGGGCAGCCTCTTGAGGTCAGTATGGTGACCAATGGCTTCTTTGAAACCATGGGATAGTAAACATATTTTTTGTAAGGGAACATGCTCCAGTCAGGAAAAGGTAGTTGCTCAAGTTGCTCTTTCTCCAATTTGCTTGCATAACTATTTTTCTTTAACTCGTTATTTAGATTGAATGCTATTCCTGGTATTTGACTTAGATCTTCTCTGCTGCATATCTTTACTATTGACTGCTCTATCTCACCCAATGTTGCAACATCGAAATTTGGCAACAGCAAGTCTGGTCTTTCATTTATCATCTCACCCTCAACTATTATTTTTGAGTTAGGACATTTTTCCTTTATCGTTTTTGCTACAGTATCTCTCTCGTAAATAAAGCAGCTTGCCGAACAAGCCATAACCACATAATCTGGATTAAAGTTTATTATTTTTGGCATAATATCTTGAAGAGACTTGTTTTCATTTACAGCATCTATAACTAATACATTAAAACCAGAATTTTTCAAAATAGTAGCGGCATATACAAGTTGTAGCACAGGTATGCGAACATATGCATTTTTGAGCTTCGTCACAATCTTAGACAAAATACTAGCGTTTAAGCTATTTTTAACACCCATTCCGCCCATTAAGTCTCTGTTAATGTTATTTGCATCAGGACTTGGTGGATTCAACACAAGCACTTTTGTAGGCATTCTGTAAGCCTCTTAGAACCTAACCATTGTTTAATTTTTATAATCTTTTATTGTTTATTCCCTTCATTTAAAAACTTTTTGTTGATGCTTGCCTTCGGGAAGTTAAATCAGAAGAAGAAAAAATAAATAAAATCAGAGTAGCATTATACGGCTTCAGTGAAAATAAATCACAATAAATAAAAAAACATTATACAATATCATCC
>CAZUSQ010000018.1:0-10626 GCA_964622655.1 uncultured Methanosarcinales archaeon | reverse complement strand
CAAAAATGAAGATATACATGAAGTTAATATAGAACTTGGAAAGCAAATCGCATACCTCACAGAAATAGCAAGAAAAAAGAGCATTCCAGTGCTTATAACAAATCAGGTGTATGCTGATTTTGATGATAGGGATAAGGTCAATATTGTTGGAGGTGATATTCTAAAGTATGGCAGCAAATGTCTTATAGAGCTTCAGATAACACCAAATGGGAATCGTAGAGCGATAATTAAAAAACATCGCTCAATACAGGATGAGAAAGAAATAACCTTTAAAATTGTTGAAGGTGGAATTATAGGCACGAAAGAGAGCATAGGTTGGAGATTATTCTAATTAGTATCACAAAACCTTTTTAAACACTTATTCATAAGCTTAATGTATGGGGGTAAAGCTTAAGGAGTTTCTTGAGAAGGAAAAAAAACTACAAAATGACAAGCAGGCTGCTGAATTACAGCATAAAAAGGGTAAATTAACAGCCAGAGAACGCTTAAAGTACCTTTTGGATGTTGTCTCTTTTGTCGAGCTGGATGCTTTTGCAGAGCTACAAAGCAAAGAGCTTGAGAAGAAAAAAGCTGGGGATGGGGTTATTACAGGCTATGGCACAATAAACAAAAGGCATGTTTATGTTTATGCCCAAGATTTCTCATTTATGGGTGGTTCAATGGGTGAGATGCACAACAAGAAAATAGCTAATGTAATGGAGCTTGCTTTAAAGACAGGTTGTCCTTGTATTGGTTTGCTTGATTCTGGTGGTGCAAGAATTCAAGAAGGAGTAGCTGCTTTAGATGCAGGTGGCAGAATATTTCAGCTTAATACAACTATGTCAGGCATAGTACCTCAGATATCTGCAATTTTAGGTCCTTGTGCAGGCATTGCTGTTTATAGTCCTGCTTTGACTGACTTTATTTTTATGGTTAAGAAAACAAGCTATATGTTTATTACAGGTCCTGATGTTATCAAGACTGTAACTGGTGAAATTATTAATTTTGAAAGCTTAGGTGGTGCTAACCAGCATAGTGAAAAAAGTGGTGTAGCTCATTTTATTGCAGATAATGAAAAGGAATGCTTAGACATGATTAAAGTTTTGTTAAGCTATTTGCCTCAAAACAATCTTGAAAATCCACCTTATCATGCTACTGATAGTTTGAGAGAAACAAAAAAGCTAGAAGCTATTGTTCCAGAAGATACAAGAAAAACTTATGACATAAAGGATGTTATTTCTGAGATTTTTGACAAAAAGTCATTTTTTGAAGTACAAGCAAGCTTTGCAGCTAATGCTGTTGTTTGTTTTGCTAGGCTAAATGGGAATGTTGTTGGAATTGTTGCAAACCAACCAAAGGTATTAGCTGGCTGCTTGGACATCAATTCGTCAGATAAAATTGCTAGATTTGTGAGATTTTGTGATTGCTTTAATATACCATTGATTGATATTGTAGATGTAACTGGTTATTTGCCAGGCACAGAGCAGGAGCATAATGGAATAATAAGGCATGGTGCAAAAGTGCTTTATGCTTATTCTGAAGCAACTGTTCCAAAAATATCTCTTGTGCTAAGAAAAGCTTATGGTGGGGCTTATATTGCGCTTGTCTCAAAAGACATGGGCTTTGACAAAGTGCTTGCATGGCCTACTGCTGAAATAGCTGTAATGGGTGCTGAGCAAGCTGTTAGCATCATAAACAAAGACGAAATAAGCAAAAATCCTAAGGCAAAATTTGAGCTTATTAAAAAATATACTGAAAAGTACCTTAACCCATACGAAGCAGCAAAGCTTGGCAAAGTTGATATGATAATTGAACCAAAAGAAACTAGAATTGTTTTGATTAAATATCTTGAAATGCTTCTAAGCAAGAGGGAAAAAAGACCTGCAAAAAAGCACGGCAATATGCCTTTATAGAATGGAAGAGCTTGTTGTTAAGGTTGATGGCAAGGAATACAGGGTTTTTGTAGAAGAAACAGAAGAAGGTAAGATACTTGTTCACTGTGAAGGGGATGTTTATGAGGTTGAGACTAAAAAAGAAGTTGAGCAATCTGCTGTTGAAAGGCTTCATAAAAAACATGCAGTTGAAAAGGGAAAGGTAGAGATTGTAGCTCCATTGCCAGGCATGATCTATGATGTGAAAGTAAAGCAAGGTGTCAAAGTAAAGCAAGGGCAGAGCTTATTCACTCTAATGGCAATGAAGATGGAAAATGACATAACAGCACCAAAAGATGGTGTTTTGAAAGAAATTAAGGTTAAGAAGAATGATAATGTCGATAGAGGGGATGTGCTGGCAATAATTGAATAGGTGATTGAATGGAAAGGAAAAAATTGAAAGGAATGGTTTTTGCTGCATTGTTTGCAGCACTTACAGGAGCTATTGCATGGTTTAAGGTACCATTGCCATTCACCCCAGTTCCAATAACATTGCAAACACTAATGGTTTTGCTTAGCGGTGCAATGCTAGGCCCTATTTATGGAGCTTTGGCTATGATAGTTTATCTTGTGCTGGGTGCTATTGGCTTGCCTGTATTTGCAGGAGGCTCTTCTGGGGTTGGAGCTTTATTAGGACCTACAGGAGGCTATTTATTTAGCTACCCTGTCGCTGCATTTACAATTGGCTATATGCTCCAAAAGAAAAGATTGAATTCATTTTTTAGGTATTTTTCATTTTTTGTAATAGTTTTGCTTGTGTTTGTTGTTTCGCTGGATTCAATTTTCAAAATAGGCGTAATGAAATTATGGAATAGGGATACAAGTAGCTATGTTCCGATGGTAGATTTAATATCACAACAGCAAAGCGTAATGCTTATTGTGTTTAGTGTTGCTGTTTTGTTAGCATTATTGTTTTTAGTGTTTAGATTTAAAAAATCAAAAATTTTCTCGATAGACGCAGTACTTGTAATGTTTGCAGGTACTTTAATAATATATGTAATGGGCTCTATACAAGGCAAATTTGTTACAGGGTTGCCATGGAGTGCAATATTTGTTGGATGGGTTCTGCCATTTATTGTGGGTGACACAATAAAGCTGCTGCTTGCAGCGTATATTGCTAATAATATCGATATTGGAAAGTATACGAAATGAATTCTAACAAAATACTCATGTTAGACATCTTTTCCTACAGTTGCATGAACTGTCTGCGCTCTTTGGAATATATTAAACAAATTGATGCGAAATATAAAAAATACGGTTTAGACACGATTTTAATACACCCACCGGAATGGGAATTCGAGAAAAATGTTAAAAATATTATTACTGCATTAAAAAAACTTAAGATAAATTTTCCGATTATAATTGATAGAGATAAAAAAATCATTAAAAAATTAAAAATAAATTTCTGGCCTACACAAGTTTTGATGAAAGATGCAAAAGTCATATATAAGCATATTGGAGAGGGTAATTACAAAAGTTTAGAGAGCAAAATTATAAAATTTTTAAAAATTAAATCAAATGAAATATTCAATGAAGAGCCAGAGTATTGCAAATTTCCTACTCTGTATTGCGGAAAAAGAAAATATGGAAAAATAAAAAGGCTGCATGGCAATTTAAAGTTTGGAATTGTTTACATTAACGGGAAATGGATTCAAAATCAGGAATATATTAAATCAGTAAAAAATAGTTCCTCTTTAACTATATTAACAAAAGGAAAAATAATAAACTTTGTAGCAAATTCTCTAAATAAAAAACCTGCAAAAGTAGATATAAAGGTAAATAATAAAAGTATTAAAATTATTTCTATAAATAGGCCTCAATTATACAATCTACTAAAATTTAAAAAAGACTCCACTAAACGATGCAAATTAACATTAACGACAAGTAGAAATTTAGCAATTTATTCATTTTCATTCCAATGATCCAAGTAAAAAATCTTTATTTTAAGTACGAAGACGAATTTATTTTGAAAAATTTAAATCTTCAACTAATAGAAGGCAGCTTTACAGCAATAATTGGTGCAAATGGATCAGGCAAGACTACTCTAGCAAAACATTTGAACGCTCTTTTAGTACCGACAAGAGGAAATGTTTTTGTTGACGGCATTGAAACCAGAAGAGATGAATTTAATGCAAGAAAAAAAGTCGGTTTTGTGTTTCAGAATTTTGAAGATCAATTAATTTATTCTATTGTAGAGGAGGATATTGCTTTTGGTCTGGAAAATTTAGAATTAAGCTCCAATGAGACAAACAAAATTGTAAATGAAACTTTGGAAAAATTAAAAATAAAGCATTTAGCAAAAAATAATGTAAATATGCTTTCTCTCGGCCAAAAACAATTAGTTGCCTTAGCAGGGGTTTTGGCTATGAAGCCGAAATACATCGTTTTTGACGAGCCTACAACAAATCTTGATGTTGAAAATAAGAAAAATATATTGGATGTAATAAAGAAGTTGAATAAAAAAAACAAAATAACTATAATATTGATAACTAATATTCTTGATGATTTGAAATACGCTAATGATGTGATTGTATTGAAAAATGGAGGCATTATTTTCAATAACAAAAAATCGAAATTAAGTAAGAATATATTAAAAAAAGCGGGTTTATATGATTAGAAGACTAACTTTTGGCCAATACAGAAATAAAAATTCCGTGATCCATAAACTAGATTCTAGAATAAAAATAATCTATGTTGTTGCTCTAGGGGTGTTAGCTTTTACAATTAGAACTAGATTTGGAATAACAATTTTTTCATTGTTTATTTTGCTTCTCATTTTATTAGCAAAAATGGATTTGAGGGATTTACTTAAGAATTTAAGACCATTTTATTTTATCTTTATTTTCACATTTTTAATGTATCTTTTATTTTCAAGAAATCAGCTTTTATTGGGCACTATTTACTTGTGGCGCTTCCTAATACTTATAATAATTTCTTTGCTTTTAACCTATACGACAACTGTGTCATACCTTATTACTGCAATTGAAAAATTGTCTAAGCCGTTGAGGATTTTCAATATAAAGCCAAGGAATATAGCAGTTATGATTTCTGTAGCTGTAAGATTTATACCAGTTATGTTCATTACCCTTGAAAAAACAAGGGAAGCAATGCTATCCCGCCTAGTTAACTTCAGAAAAATGAAATATCTAAAATTACTTGTTTTGCTTATTCTTGAAAAAATGCTTAAATCAGCTTCAAACTTAAGTGACGCATTACATTCAAGATTGTATAATGAAAATGCGAAAAGCAGCAAAATAATGATATTAGGAAAAAATGATTATATTTCTATAGTTGTAGTTATAATCTTCATTTTAATCATTTATTAGAACTTTTCTGCCCGAATAATATTCCTGCTAATACATTTAAAGCCCAAGCTTGAAACACGTTTATTTTGTACAGACTTCCAAAGACAAAGTTCCAGAGCCACATTACAGGAAATGCTAGAATTAAGCCGACCAAAGCACTCAATATAATAACTAGAAGCATTGCATAACCAATATCTAATAATTTTCTTAATATAGGTATATTTTTCAAAATGGCCATTTATTGAAGAAAGCTATTGTGTTTTTTAAAGGTTGTGGAGAGCTAAATTTCCGTTATAAATATAAATAACTTATTAATCCTAATTTCCATGCACAAGATAGAACACAGGGTTATTTATGGTGACACAGACGCTGGACAGGTAGTTTATTATGCAAACTACTTAAGGTGGTTTGAAAGTGGGAGAAGAGAACTTTTTAGAAGCTTTAAAATTGATTATATTGCTCTTGACAAAAGGGGTATTATAACTCCAGTTGTAGAGGCACATTGCGATTATTTTCACCCAGCAAGATATGATGATATTATTATAGTTGAAACAAAAATTTCTGAGATAAAATAAAAAACCATTAAGTTTGAATACAAAGTTTTAAGGAAGAAAGATAAAGAATTATTAGCTTCTGGCTACACAGTTAATGTATTTGTTGACAAGAAGAAAATGAAGTCAGTGGGAATCCCAGCTGATATAAGAAGGAAGATTAAGCTTGGTTAATATCTTACTTTAATGTCGCCTTCTACTATTTTTATTATTCTGTTATTTTTGGTTTTTAATAATAAATTACAATTTTTATCCACATCGATTGCTTTTCCACTTAATCTTTTTGTTTTAGTAATCACAATTACATCTTTATTTATTGTGTCACAATATCGTTTCCAAGTTTTCAATATTTGTTGAGGTTTATCTTCATTATAATAATTATATAAATCAAAGAATTCAACAAGAATATTTTGCATTAATTTTTTAATATCATAAAATCTATGCTTTACCATTCTCAATGAAATTGTAGTATTTTTGATTTCGTTTGGGAATTTATTTTGATTTATATTAAGCCCAATTCCTACAATAGCATAATTTTCCCTTCCAAAAATACCTTCTGTTAGAATTCCACATAACTTTTTTCCTTTGTAATGCACATCATTTGGCCATTTTATGTTTGTTTTTAAATTTGCAATCTTTTTGATAGATTTAACAACAGCAACCGCTGTAGCGAATGTCAGATATTGTAAATTCTCTACATTTTTTAGTTTCAATAAAATAGACATCCATAAGCCGCCTTTAGCAGAATACCATTTACGCTTAAATCTGCCTCGTCCTTTAGTCTGGGTATGAGAAACAATAACAATATTGCTTAATCCTTTTTTTACAAATTCTTTTGCTTTATCTTGAGTAGAAGTTAAAGAGTTAAAATGGAGAATTTTATATTTCATACAAAACTTAAAATTATTAAACAATATAAACCTATTCCTCAATACTGCCTTCATTCATTGCTTCTTGCCTTGCAGCCATTATCCATGGATTGATTTTTTTATTATTAATCCTATTTTGTTTCTTTGCAAGATATTGTGCAACAGCAGTTGTGACAATCAGAACTTTTTTCTCTTTTGACAATTCTTCCTTTTTCTTATACTTAATTCCTTTAAGCTCTTCTATAATTCTATTGTTTTCAATAAAAGAAGTTGTTGCATTACCTCTTAAGAACGGTCTTTTACTTAAAACAAGCTTATGAAATGGAATTGTCGTCTTAACACCCTCAATTATAAACTCGTCTAATGCTCTCTTCATCCGTGCAATTGCTTCCTGCCTTGTGCCTCCATAGCAAATAAGCAGAGCAATCAAAGAATCAAATTGAGGCAAGATTTTACAACCAGAATAGCAAGAACTACTTATCCTAATGCCTGGTCCACCAGGTGGCAAGTAATTTACAATTGTTCCTGGCGATGGAGCAAAATTATTGCTTGAATCTTCTGCATTAATCCTGCACTCTATTGCATGTCCTTCCATTTTTATGTCCTCTTGCTTGTAAGCAAGCTTGGCTCCTTCTGCAAGCTTTATCTGCTCTTTAACCAAATCAACATTAGTCACCATTTCTGTTACACCATGCTCTACTTGTATCCTTGTGTTCATCTCAATAAAATAGAAATTCTTATTTTTGTCCAATAAAAATTCAACGGTCCCAGCTCCTTCATAGCCAATTGCTTTTATTGCATCAACAGCAGCGTTTCCCATCGCTATTCTCAAATCATTATCCAAGGCAGGACTTGGTGCTTCTTCTATCAGTTTTTGATGTCTTCTTTGTATACTGCAATCTCTCTCGCCAAGATGGATCGCATTCCCATCTTTATCAGCCAATATTTGAAACTCTATATGTCTTGGCTCTTCAAGATATTTCTCAATATACAAAGAGCTATCACTAAAAGAATTTAAGGCTTCTTTGCTTGCATTTTCATAAGCCTCAAAAATTTCTTTTTCATTAGCAACAATCCTCATCCCTTTGCCACCACCACCAGCAGATGCTTTGATAATAACAGGCCATCCAATTCTTCTTGCAACCTTTAAAGCGTGCCTCTTGCTTTTCAAATCTTCTCTTATACCCTCAATAATAGGGATATTTGCCTTAAGCATTGCCTTTTTGGCTTCTACTTTGTCACCAAGTCTTTTTATCATTTTGTATGATGGTCCAATAAACCTTATTCCTTTTTTCTCACACAATTTAGCAAATTTTTGGTTTTCAGCCAAAAAACCATAGCCTGGATGGATTGCATCACAGTTGCTTTGCTTCGCAATCTTGACAATTTTTTTGATGTTAAGATAATTTTTTGATTTGCCAATATTGTACGATTTGTCAACAAATTTCACAACTAAGCTATCTTTTTCTTCATCCGAATAAATAACAACACTTTCAATGCCTAACTCGCGACAAGCCCTTATAATTCTAAGGGCTATTTCTCCTCTATTTGCAATGAGTATTCTTTTAAAACCACCATTACCTAAAACAGTATAAGTCTTTTCTTTATCTCTGTTTATGCCGAACCCTGTAGTTAAAACTTCTAAAAATGATTTATTGGAAGGATTATGCAAAATCTCTTCAACATGACTTTCATCAACATTAGGCAATCTTTTCATTACATTTGCAGTTATAAAGTTGCTCATATCCTCTATTTTTGATGATTTAAACAAAGACTTGCTTGGGGTTATGAAATGCTGCTTAATTAAAGCTTCAAAATACTTATATATAGAAGGAAATCTTTCCTTTGCTTTCAAGGCAGAAATTCTCAAAATTACGTAGATTTTTTCAAAAGGTTTCAGAACCCTGTTAAAGCTATCTATGATCAATTTCTTACTTGGGCTGAGCTTAACCTTCTTGCTCTTCAGCATAAAGCTTAATTTTGCATTGTTTTTTATAAAACTTTGTGCTTTTTAGCGTAAATATGAATAGTACAATTTGTATTTTTAAAAATATAGATTAGGATATATTATAGTAGAAAGTTATTTAAAGCGACTAAAGTTAAGAAAGAAGAGCTAAAATGAACCTGAGTGAGCTTAAAAACGAGAAAGGAGAGATTAATACTGAGGGTATTATTAAGATAATACCATATGATAAACCATTCTTGTTCATAGATAATGTTCTAAGCTTGACCAACAATAGGATTGTAGCTACAAAAGATTTAACAGGCAAGGAGGATTTCTTCAAAGGGCATTTTGTTGATTTTCCCATTATGCCAGGTGCTTTAACAGTTGAAGGAATTGGGCAAGCAGCAACATTGCTTGTAAGAAGCAATATACCAAACCATCAAGAGAAGGATATATTAGCGTATAAGTTAAAAGAAGTTAAGTTTATAGCACCAATATTACCTCCTTCACAAATAAGATTTGAGGTTGATTTAATAGCTCAAGACGAAAGAGGTGCTATTCTACAAGGCAAGGCTTTTGTAAAAGAAGCTTTAGTGGCAGAAGCTCTTCTAATGTTGGCTATAGTTAACAAAGAAGAGTTTAGAGCCAAATACAAGTAAAGGTGTTTTCTATGTACATTAAAGGAGTTGGAATGACAAAATTTGGATCACAGACAGATACAAGCCAAGAGCTTGTTTATGAAGCTACAATGGAGGCATTAGATGACGCTGACTTTAAGATAGAAGACATAGATGCTATTGTAGTTTCTGCTGTTGATACTGAAAGCAATGGTGAAAGGCAAAGGTTATTTTCATGTGTTTTAAGCAGTATTTTAAAAAAGAGAACTCCAATATTAACTGCAACTGCTGTTTGCGGAGGAGGAGGAGTTGCTTTATGGACAGCTAATAAGCTTGATTACAATAATGTGCTTGTTGTTGGTGTTGAAAGGTTATTAACAAATAATTCAATGAGGATTACAGACGAGATTATGATGGCTGCTGAGAGAATTTATGAGCAGGCAGAAGGCTTGAATTTTCCTGCTCAAAATGCGTTGGTTGCTCAGCAGTATATGCTTAAGTATGGTGCAACAAGTGATGATCTTGCTTTAGTTGCTTACAAAAACCATTGCAATGCTTATCTTAATCCAAAGGCAAGATTTTACAAAAGAGAAGTTACTTTAAAGCAGATAAAAAAATCTCCAATTGTTGCTTCTCCTTTAAGGCTTTTTGACTGCAGCTTATCCGTTAATGGTGCTGCAGCTGCTATTCTAACAAAAGACAAAACTGATATTGAGGTGGTTGGCTCATCTTTATTTGTTGATAGACTATCAGCTTTTGAGAGTAAGGATATGACTTCTTGGGATGCTACTAAGCTTGCTGCAGAAGAAGCATATAAACAGGCTGGAATTAGTGCATCAGATTTTTTTATTGTTGTGGTGCATGATGCTTTTACTCTTGTTGAGTTAATTAGCTATGAAGATTTTGGTTTTTGTAATAAAGGGGAAGGAAAAGAGTTGATAAGGAAAGAAGCAACAAGCTTAAATGGAAAGATGCCTGTCAATACAAGCGGTGGGTTAAAGGCTAAAGGGCATCCAATAAGTGCTACTGGAATTTCACAAATATATGAGATTGTAAAGCAGATGAGGAATGAAGCTGAGCAGAGACAAGTTGATAATGTAAGATATGGTTTAGCTCAGAATGTTGGTGGTGCTGGAAGTACTGTTACTGTGCACATACTGAGGAAGGTGGACTCATGATAATTAGATGGGTTTGTGAGAAATGCAACAAGAAATGGATTTATCCTGTTGAGAAATGCATCTATTGCAAAGGCAATATCACTAAACAAAGGGGTAATAAACTAAAAGTGGTTGGAATAACAAAGGTTACTATTACATCACCTATGCACCCAATAGTTCCTAATAATGTTCTTCTTTTAGAAGATGAATTTGGCAATAGGATGCATAAAAAAACAATTAGAGATTATAGCATAGGAGATATTTATGTTGAG
>CAZUSQ010000017.1:0-10756 GCA_964622655.1 uncultured Methanosarcinales archaeon | reverse complement strand
TTTTTACATCCTGCAAATAACCCATCATGCCAATGCTTACAATTGCATCAACATGTGGAATTGATGGATGAACTCTGTTAACTTGATGCTCGTCATGAACTACAATAACATGTGTATGTCCTCTTTTAGCAAGCCTTCTTTTTGTTATTAGCAAGTCCCTTTTTGACAAGTCTGTTGCATAAATCCTGCCATTTGGCTTGACAGATTCTGCAAGATGCATTGTCAATGTGCCAACTGAGCAACCAAACTCAAGCACTTTTTTATTTTTTATATTGCCCAATAATGCAAGTATTTCCTGCCTTATACTTTTGGGCAAAATAATCCTTTCAGTGAACAAAGTCAGATATGCAAGCCAATCATTTATTTTTATAATCGTGTCAGGGTTATAATAAATTTCAAGCATAAGGTATATTGGTATGCCAACAAAAATAAGTGAAAGTCCTAGATTTAAGGTTCTTAGCGCATCTGGTGTGAAGTAAAGCCAAAGTACAGTTATTGTGATTATAAATGCAATAAGTAAAAATGAGCCAATAAAAGCAAAAGGCACTCTGAAATTTCTGCTTGCTTTCGGCTCCTTAAATCTCAAAATTGGAACAGAGAGGATAACAAATAAGTACAATATGAAACCAAGCGGCAAGAGAAGGCTAAGCAGAGCTTTATACCTTCCAAATACCATGCCAAATGCAACTAAAGACACAATTGTTTGGAATATTATTGCCTTATGCGGTGTATTGAATTTTGGATGGATATCGCTGAGCTGTGCTATAAAAAGTTTGTCTCTTGCAAGAGCAAGAATAAGGCGTGGCATTGTTATTATTTCGCCAGCAGCAGAGCCAACCAATGAAACAAAAATGCCCAAGTTCACTAATGTCATGCCAAGATTGCCAAGAACTTTATCAGAAACAACTGCTAATGGCGCTGTTAGTTTTGCTATTTCTTGCCATGGTATTATGCCAAGAGAAACAATTGCAATAAGTATGCCAAGCACTCCAACAACAATGGTGCCAAGTACTAATGCTTTTGGTATAGTTTTTTCCGGCTCTGTAGTTTCTTCAGCAAGGTAAGTTACTGATTCCCAACCAAAAAAACTTTCTGCTATGTAAAAAATGCTGATAAAGATTGAGGATAAGCCAAAAGTAAAGAATGGAAAATAATTTGAAGTGTTTATCTTAAAAATCCCTGGAAAAGCAAAAGAGCTAATAACAGCTATCAATAAAAGCGCTATTATCGTTACTAAAATTCCACTTGCTTCTATCCCAACGTAAGCAATTAAGTTTAGCAATAGTATAAGTGCTATGCTGATTATTATTTTAAGCAAGATTTTTGATTCGTCTGGAATAAGATAATCAATCGCTGCCACAATAACAAGGGCTGTTGTTAAATTACCAACTACCCATGCAAGCCATCCCATTATAAAGGAATAAAACCTTCCATAAGCATGCTTGCTGAACTCATAAACCCCTCCAGCCTTTGGATACATTGAGGTGAGCTCTGCAAAAAACATGCTAAGATAAATAGCAATAATTGTCAAAATTATCCAGGATATTATTGAGGCATTGCCAGAAATGTCGGCTGCTATCGACACACCAAAGAACAAGCCAGTGCCCATAATAGAAGCAATTGCCAAGCTCAAAATTGTCCAAAACCCAAGAACCCTCTTTAACTCAGCCATTATTGTTATTTTTTGGTTTTATATTTAAAAATGATTGTTTATACTTAAATGTGGTAACTAAACCAAACAAACATTTAAAAATAATCAAATTAAACTAAGCCATATGAAAATAATGATGATTGAAAGTCGCTATAAAGGAAAAATTAACTTATCAAATTTAGATGCAAATGCACTTCCAAAGAAAATTGGATTAGCAACAACTGTGCAATTTCTTGACTATCTTGATGAAATTAAGCAATTTCTAGAAAAAAGCGGAAAATTAGTATTCACAGACAAAATAAAACAAAAATATCCTACACAGATCCTTGGCTGTGATGTTGGAGCAGCAGAAAAAATAAAAGGCAATGTTGATGCTTTTCTCTATATCGGAACTGGCATTTTTCACCCATTGGGTATTGCATTAAGTATTGATAAAGATGTTTTCTGCTACGATCCAATAATTGCTGTAATGTCAAAAATAGACAAAGAGCAAGTAGAAAAATACAACAAAAAGAGAAAAGCAGCTTACATGAAATTTTTGGAAGCAACAGAAATTGGCATTATAGTTTCTTTAAAGCCAGGGCAAAACAATTTCAAGAAAGCAGTTGAGTTAAAAGAACAATTAAAAGACAAAAATTGCTATATCTTTGTTTGTGACACATTGGACTTTAATCAAATAGAAAACTTTCCATTCGTACAGTGTTGGGTTAACACTGCTTGCAATCGTATCCTTGATGACTATGAAAAATTCCCAAAGCCATTAGTCGACTTAACTGACATAGAAAAGATGCAGATACTTACTGTGGCTACTGAATAATCCTATTTCTTTTTTCTGTTCTCAGAAAGCAAATAAATCATTGTTTTTATTTCATTTAGCTCTTTCTTTGACACATCAACCATTAAGCTTAGCAAAATGAACATAATCAATAAAGTAAGCCAGTTAAAAATTGCAATTACCATCAACCAACTTAACTGTCCTTTTTCAGCATTATAAACCTGATTTATAAGCTGAAATCCAAGAATAGCAGCGCCTAAGCCAACAACTAAAAGAACTATCTCAAAAACATTCATCTTTGTGTCTGGCATTTAGTAACCTCTTTTTACTTAGAAATCTTAAATTATACTATTATATAAATTTTGTTATTTATGTTTATAAAATTTAATTCCAGCAAATACTACAAGTATTGCAATAAATGATGTGATTAAAATAATGACAAGTCTTTTTCCTGATACAATCCCTACTATATCTTTGATAGCAAACCCAGTTGGTTGCTTTGCCTCTTCTGTTTGCTGGGCAATCTCTGCATTTAAATTCTTAACTCCCTCGCATGGCTTACAGATACCACCACAATCAATGCCAATTTCATTTTGGTTTTTTATGCCATCTTCGCAAGTTTCTGCTGCTAAAGCTAATTGCTTTGATATTTCGCATTTTTGACTTGTGCTAGGAGTAATAGACAAACTTGAGCAAGGTGTGTCAGAAGCATGCTGTGGAACTTTTACAAAATCACACTGCCTTGTCTGCAATCCATCAATACATTGCGACCATTCATTACATTGCCAATCCATATTGCAAACAAAAAATGCTCCACCACCTCCTGAGCCTCCACCTCCTCCGCCACCGCCACCGCCGCCAGAGCTTCCACCACCAGAACTACCTCCTCCGGATGGGCATGAACCAGATGTAGAAGCATCAGTGTCACAATTATCATTTCCAGCAGCACAGCCTTCACCAAAACCATCTCCATCATTGTCTCTGCATTGCTCTTTCACAGCAGAATGGTTTAAACCAGTTACTTTATACCTAGCGCCTGTGTCAAAACATGTGTATTGTCCACTTGTTGTATTATCACATTTCAATAAAGATTCACTTGTTGAATCACAAGCTGAGCTAATTGCATCAAAGCTAGCATCAGCATCTTTTATGCAAACTGCTTTTACAGTTGTGTTTATTTTTTCAAGGAAAACGGTTTTTGTTCTATTAGTTCCTGACAGGTTCAAACCTCTAATAGAAACTGCGCTGCTACCATTTGTTGTTCTATTTATTGTCAATTTTGATAAATCTAATGTGCTGCTTACTGAAGAAGCAATATAGAAATCTACACTGTGTACGCCACCAGCAAAATCTTGGTAAGTAATACTAAGCACTCCAATTTTTGCTCCATCAGACAAAGTATAAGAATCATCAACATTGAGTAAGCCAGTGTTTTCCGAATTAACAATTAATTGAGCGCGTGTGCTGCTAATGAAGTTAGCTGTAACCAAATAATCTTTTCCATTAATTACTATGGTTTGAGATTGTTTTTCCAACAAAGTTCTAGACACATTATCGGTTCCTTTGCTAAAATTAAAATCAAAAGATATTATTGTTAGATTATTCAAAGTAAAATTTATTGTTAAGGAACCATTAAATATTTGTGATAGATTTGAGGAATTTCCTATGACAATAGAAAGATTCTGAATTGTTGAATTTATTACGCTGGCATTTCCTATTAAATAATCTATATTATCGCCTACACCATCATTATCTTTGTCAGTGTCATTAAAGTCAGGATTGCCATCATTGTCTATATCTTTAGCGTCATTAATTGTAATATTTATTATTAAAGAATCTATATCGATGCTGTCATTGACTGTAATGTTAAACCTATATGTTCCAGCATCACTTAAATTTGTATTCCAAACAAAATAATTGCTATCTCTAAAAAACTTTGAATCATTTATAGTATAATTTAGCAAATCATTGTCCAAATCAGAAGCGCTTAAAGTTATATTTACTTGCTGGGTTTCGCTTAATATTATAGATGTTGTATTTATGTCTAATACAGGCTTTGCATTCAAGATTTTTATAGTCGAGCTATTTACAAAATCGCTCCAATTTAAGCCATCAAAAACTCTAACACTAAAAGTCCAATTCTCGAGCTTTGTTGTATTCAAGGGGTGTATAAATGATTTGTTTGTATAGTTTATTGTTGAAGTATTATTAATATACCACAAAGTTTCATTTGCTGTTATCGCATCATTGTCAAAATCGGAAAAACTCCAGAACGCCATTAATGTGCCATTAGTCCTATTTAAGAAATCTGTGTTTGTCAAGTTGACTGATGTGATGTTTGGAGCGGGGTTAAACACTGTAAGGTTCCATGTTTGTGGTGTTGTGTCAGTCCCATCAGAAACTATTACAGTTATATTATAAAATCCTGCTGCTGTTGAGTTCCCTAAGAATGTAAAATTTGATGCCGAACTGCCACTTCCTCCACCACTTCCAATACCACCAGATGAACTAGAAAACGAAGAACTGGAAATTGTATTTGTAGTTGACTTATTAGTTCCATTTATAGACCATATTATTGTTATATTATTTCCACTGTCGGGATCATTATAAGTTATATTAAAAGTTTGATTGTTTGGTTCTGCAATTTCTAAGGTAGTTTGGTTAGGCGATAAAGACGAAATAGCAACTGCTCTGTTAGTGTTGTTAACAGTCAGATTCCAGCTTCTGTAGGAAATTACAGCGCCATCGTCCAAAGTAGCGTTAATCACATAAAACCCAGCTGCAGTAAAATTGCCAATAAAATTAAATTCATTTTTATTAACACCAGTAAGCTGCAATGAATTATTCAAGTACCAGAAGAATGTTACAGTGTTATTTTGGCTGTCAGAGAAATTTATGAAGAAGGTTTGATTATTCGGCTCAACTATATTGACAAATTCATTGCTTGGAGTAAAAGAAAGTATGCTTGGTGCAGTGTTATTTATTTGAAATATTCTAAAGTCTGTAATATTAAAATTACCAGCAGAATCATTACCATAAATTTTGAATGAAATAACTCCAAGTTTTAAAGATGTTAAATTTATGAAAGAGTTTAAGCCATTTATTGTCATTGAGGCATTTATTTTTGTGTCATTACTTATTTCCAAAATTGAAGATGAAAGCACCTCATTTGTTGAGGCATTTATGTAAACAAAAAAATCTGTTGAGTTTAATGAAAGGTTTGTACCATTTACTGGAGTTGGAACTACTAAATTTATTCCAGGTTTTATTGTATCAAGAGATAATAAAGCAGAATAAACATTAATCCTTGAGAAGAAAAATCCACTTCCAGCAGTATCATTTACCTGTTTTCCAGTGTCATTCAAAGCATCTTGTATTTGAGCAGGTGTTAGTATTTGATTTTGCTCTAGTCTTCTGTATTGTCTTAACAAGGCAAATGCTCCTGCAACATGAGGTGCTGACATAGAAGTGCCACTTAAAGTCTCAAAACCACCTCCATTCTTAGTCGATAGTATATTAACACCAGGTGCTAACAAGTCTGTTATGTTGTTTCTATTGAAATCAATATTATCACTTTTGTCTACGCCACCAACTGATGTTACATTAGTAATGCATGCTGGGCTTGCAATTCCAGTTGTGCTGTCAGCATTTCCAGTTGCAGCTATTACACTAACATTTTTAGTAATTGCATTTGCTATAGAACTGGTCAATGATATATCATCATTATCGCAATGTGAAGTGAATAATGTTGATGTACCAAGGCTCATTGAGATAACGCTTATATTAAATATTGATGCATTATTTACACACCAGTCAATGCCGCTAATAAGGTTAGCGCTTGTTCCGCCTCCAGCTGAGTTTAGTACCTTAATTGCAATAATATTTGAATCTGGTGCAATTCCTCTATAAGTGTTGTCAGTAGAAGCAACAATTCCAGTAACATGAGTGCCATGTCCATGATCGTCAATTGGGTCATTATCGCTGTTTACAAAATCATAACCAGTTATAACCTTGCTACAAACCCCACTTGTAAAATTTGTTGTTGAGCAATTACCAAGAGCAGCATGCGTATAATCAACTCCAGTGTCAATTACACAAATTGACTCAGCTTTTCCTGTAATGTTTGTGCTACTATAAATAAGGCTCCAAACCCTTGTTGCATTTATTATTCCAGCAGAATTATTAAGGAAGAGCGTTATATTTTTCGTTTTATATATTTTTACAACTTTTGGATTATTCCTTAATTTTTGATAACTTGATTTCTTCAGTTTGCCAGCAAACCCATTAACTGTTGTGTAGGTGTTGGTTAAATCAAAATCATAATCTTCATTAGCTTTTGCTGACAATCCTTTATCTTTATTTTTTAATTTTAAATCAGCAAGAACATGCTCTTGCTGTTCATTTATCATCATTTTTTTCATCTCAAAATCGTCTTTAAAATTATAATTAGAAATTCCATATTGTTGCAAAACATTATAATCGTCTTTTAAAACAACTATAACATTAATTTCTTCATTATCACCGAATAATTCTTGTTCTTCATCATTAATCTGAGATTGAACATTGATAGAATAAGCTAAAACAACAATAAAAATTAAAAAAACCAATCCTCTCTTCATTTTAAGAGGGAATTAAAATTCAATATTTAAGGTTTTTCTCAGAATTCCAGCTTTTTAAACCATTTTTTAATCTGCTCTTTTTTTATTCCCATTAGCAATAAGCCAGCAATTATTAAAAGCACACCTTGAACTATTGGGAGAAAAAGTCCAACTATCCCTACACCTATCAAAGTTATTCCTGCTATATTCTTTAATATTTTTACATACATTTTATGTGGTTATGCTCAAAGTTGAAGCTTTTCCGAATAAAGAATTGCCAATCCCTTTCCCCACAAAAAATGACTGCTTGCTTAATACTTCGCTTAAAATCTCAAACAAAGTTTTCTCTTTCTTATATTCAGCAATCTCAGCCTTTATGCCTTCTTTTTTCTCAATGTAAGCAACAACTTCATCTTTGCCGCCAAGCTCATCAACCAAGCCAAGCTCTTTTGCTTGTGCTCCTAGGTAAAACAATCCATTTGCTATCTTATCAACATCTTTTTTGTTCAAATTCCTGTTTTTAGCAACTTCACTAACAAAGTAATCTCTTATTGAATCCAAATTTTGCTGGAATATTTCCATTTCCTCTTTTGTCATCTCTTTGAATGGACTTCCTATGTCTTTGTATTTGCCAGATACAAGTCTGCGATAAGATACATTATACCTTTCCAACAATCCAGGAAATTCTAAGTAAGATGCAATAACACCAATAGAGCCGGTTATAGAAACTCTATTGGCAATAATATGATCAGTAGCAGAAGCAACCCAATAAGCACCAGAAGCGCCGACTTCTCTTACCCAAGCAATAGTTGTTTTATTTGTTTTCTTTACAGCATTTGCTATTTCTTCAGATGCAACTGCAGAGCCACCAGGACTGTTTATTTCCAAAATTATAGCCTTTATGCTTGGATTTTTATCAGCTTTCTCAATAAGCTCAACTGCATCTTGAGAATTTGTTACGCTTTCAAAAAGAAACTCTGCATCTTCAGTACCTACGATTACACCTTCTATTTGAATCAAAGCAACATTTCCACTCAATGATTCCACATCAACTCCTACAAACAATGAAAGAATGCCAACTGCTATAAAGCCAAGTACACCTAAAAGCAATAAAACAAATATTGCATAACCCCATCTAAAGCTTTGCTCTGTTTTTTGCATTTGCACGCGAGCGAAAGTTGTTTGCGAGAACGCTCGTAAGCTCGCGTTCAATTTTACATTTCGCATCTCACTGCTCACCTTCTTTCTTGAAAGCTTGAAATATATCTTTTCTGCCTTGTTTTAAATTATCAAGTATCTGGTCTTTTGCCATTTCCAAAAAGCCAATTGCTTCCTGCGGGCTTACATTTTGTGTTTTCATCGATGTTTGTATGTTATTTGACATTACATCAACTCTTAGTAAAAATACCTTTTGCTGTTCTTGCATTTAAACCACCTATATTTTATTATTCAAAGCTATACTTCTCAACAACTCTTGTCTTGCTCAATATTTCAGTTAATCTTTGGTTTGTTTTAGTGAAAAACATAAACAAAGGATCAATTAACCATAATAACACAAAAGGGAATATTGGAATAAAGACAAGATTTCTTGTCAATAATTGCCATGTGTTTAAAGTTTTTGTGTTACTTATAACATAAATCTTCATCAACATTTTTCCTATTGTTTGTTGCATTTTTCTTTCCAACATAAAAAAATATAAAATTATTAAAATTGACATTATAAAAGAGACTGAGGTTATAAAATTAGTGTAGTTTGTGCTGGTGCTTAAAAATCTATACGCTTCTGAAAATGAGTATTCCTTTGGAATTATATTTTTAAAAAGTCCTCTAAATGGAAATAAAACAATAAGATTTATTATTAAAATGTCTATAAAAAAAGCAGCGATTCTTTTCCAGAGCAAAGCAGGTCCAACAAATGTTTTTTCTTTTGGAAGTTTGAGATGTTTCATAATATTTTAGGTAGTTTTTTTGTATTTATAAATTTGTGTTTATAGAAACATATATAAACATACCTCAATTCAAATCACTAAATGAGCAAGAAGAAAGAAGAGCAGCAAAAGCAAGAGCAAATTCAACAAGAGATTTCTAGACTTCATCTCCCAAAGGGAAGAGAAACTTTTGGTGTTATTGAGCAAAGGCTTGGCGGCTCTAGAATGCGTGTCAGATGTTTAGATGGTAAAACAAGAGTTTGCAGAATCCCAGGCAGATTGACAAGAAGATTATGGGTAAGGGAAAGTGACATTGTAATTGTTGAGCCATGGGAATACTCTGGAAATGAAAAAGGTGATATAATTTACAAATACACTCCAACACAAGTATCTTTTCTAAAGAAAAAAGGTTATTTGAAGCAATTAGAAGAGTTTGAGGAGTTCTAGATATCACTACTCTTTAATGGAAATGTTTAAATATTTAAGTTAATACCTTTTTTTGATGGAAAAGCCATCAATAAGCTTTTTTGCAATGAATTTTATCCTGCTTTTTACACTAATAGGTTTTATCCTTATTGTTTTTGGTTTGCACAGGTTTGCGTTTGTATTTGAGCTAATGACATTATTAATTTTTATTTTTCTTCTAGCTTTCTCCATGTTTGTTATACATCATAACAAAAAATGGGGTTGGACAATACTTGGTTCAACCTTAATTCTTTTACTAGTGAATACATTTTTTATTATTTTTCTAACAAGAGCATTTGATACTACCCACATCACAGTAATATTTTTTTCTGTATTTGGATTAGTGGTTACTTTGTTTAATCTTAGAGAAACTTCTCAAGAATCTATAAGCGAAATTGAAGATAAAGCTAAAGACTACTACCCTTACATTGACAAAATGGAGTCAGAAAAGGAAGTAGAAATTAAAAAAGAAGAACCTAAAATAGAAAAAACATTCACTCCAGGCAAATTCATTGCTAGTAAAAATGCCAATAAGTTTCATGCTGCAAAATGCGACTGGGCTAAGAAAATAAGTAAAGAAAATCAGCTTTGGTTTAATTCAGAAGAAGAGGCAAAAGCTCAAGGTTTTGAAGCTGACAAATGTGTTAGCTAGTTATTTCTTCCACAATAATAAAATTAAAAATACAACACTTATTGTTACAGCGCTGTCTGCTAAATTAAACACAGGCCAAATTCTAAAATCAATAAAATCAATTACAGCGCCATATAAAATTCTATCAATTAAATTTCCAATAGTTCCTCCTAACAATAAGCCAATAGCAAACTGTAGTACTTTTTCATTTTCTATAATCTTTTTTAGATAATAAAAGATTACAATAATCACAATTATAGAAAATAAAATAAAAAAAACATTAAGTCCTTTAAATAAACCAAAAGCAGAGCCTGTATTTGTTATATAAGTCAAATGTAAAATATTTTTAATTATAGGGACTGATTTGTTTATTTGGAAATTTTGTTTAATAAAAAATTTAATTAATTGATCTAAAAATATAATTAACAAAGCAGTAGAAAATACAATAATATTTTTTTTATCCATTAAAAAGAAAATAAGAACTGTGTATAAAAATGTTTTTGTTAGTCATAGCGAAATTGAGATAGATAAATTTATTAATGTGTTATAGTTATAAATACACTATGGGATTAGAACAACAATTAGAATTCCCATTTATAGATGGGACAAAAAGAAACGAAGAAATGCAAAGAAGAATTAGACATTATGGAGTTGCTACTTTATTGGGAGCAGCTTATGCCGTTGTTCCAATGGCAATTGGCTTCGGAC
>CAZUSQ010000016.1:0-10772 GCA_964622655.1 uncultured Methanosarcinales archaeon | reverse complement strand
ACCTAGCAAGAGGTAAACCTGAATTATTTGGCTGGGGGATAAGAAATGAGGGGAATGCACAATTAGCGTATTGGGCAGAATTTGCACCTATAAATTGCCCCACTGATCCTTGTGAAGTAATAACAAGTGATATTAGTACCGAATGGTTTTCATTTAAATATAACCCAGGTGGCGGTATTATAGATAGGCTATATTTTGTAGATGGTGGTGACCAGCAAGTGGAGAGGGTTTTTTTAACTATACCAAAAGATGCCACAATTGGTTTATACCTTATATCTTTGTCTATTTATGAAGCTGTTAGCGGCGGCACTACTGCACCATACGCAAGTGTTGATATTTTTGTGACTGTATCATAAATATAGAATAATAAAAGCTTAAAAATGAAAAGACGCTTATCAGAACAACAGGAATTTGAAATTATGAAAATGGTTTTAGATAAATTTCTATGGCTAGGATTTGGTATAATGGCTTATGGATTGTACCTAATGTTCTATGCAACTGTACCTGTTGGCTTGTCATGGATGATTGCAGGTGCTATTATTCTGTTGCTATTTACATGGATAATTGTCAAACAATACGAAATAATAAGGTAATTCTTTTACTTTTTAATAAACTTTATATATTAAGAATAAAAACAATCATTATGAATCATGATGAGCCTCAATTTGAGAAAAAATTAAAGTTTTCTGTTGTTGAAAAATGCCCAAGATGCGGGCAATTAAGCCTGTCTTTTAAAGAAAGTAAAATATGCTGCTCGAACTGCGGTTATGAGGAAAAGGTTCCAACAATAAGGTGAGTTGATGGCAGTACATTTTAGAGAACAAAGAATCGGTGTTTTTGTTGATGTACAAAATATGTATTATTCTGCAAAAAACTTGTACAATGCTAAGGTTAATTTTGCGCAAATCCTGAAAGTTGCTGTTGACAATAGAAGCTTGATAAGAGCTATAGCTTATGTGATAAAAGCTGATGTAAAAGAGGAACAGAATTTTTTTGATGCTTTGGAAAAAATTGGATTTGAGGTTAAAGCTAAAGACTTGCAAATTTTTGCTGGCGGGGCAAAAAAGGGCGATTGGGACATTGGATTGGCAATGGACACTATTGAGTTAGCACCAAAGCTTGATACAATAGTTATTGTTAGCGGTGATGGTGATTACGTGCCTTTGGTGCGTCATTTAAGGCATGCGCTTGGCTGCAGAATCGAAATTATTGCATTTGGCAAGTCAAGTTCTGCTAAGCTTAGGGACGAATGCGACTTGTTTATTGACTTGGATTCAGACAAAAGAAGATATTTGATTTTTAGATAACATTAAAAGTAAAAATTTAAATAATAAGCTGAGATATTGTAATTGAAAATGCTTGATGTTGCAAAGGAAACTTTTGAAAAAGAAGTCCTAAAAAATCATTTGCCTGTTCTTGTAGATTTTTGGGCTCCTTGGTGCGGGCCTTGCAGAATTGTAAGCCCTGCTTTAGAGAAATTGTCAAGCGAATATATGAATAAGCTAAAATTTGCAAAGCTAAATGTTGATGACAACCAAGAAATTGCCGTGCAGTATGATGTAAGAGGCATTCCATGCATGATAATTTTTAGTAAAGGGCATGAGCTTGATAGGATTATTGGAGCTTATCCGGAAGCTGAGCTGAGAAAAAGAATAGACTTAATACTGGCAAAAGCATAATAGCTACTTAATAGTGATTAAAAACGAAAGGTTTATAAAGGGTAAAAATAAAGCAAAGAGGTAGATAAAATGAAGCAATTAAACCCATTTTTGGACTTGGAAGAGATAATGCCTGACTTTGAGTTTGAGGCGCAAATATTGGAAAGGAACAATAGGGAAGCAGATTTGCTTATTAAGAGAGGCTACAAAATCAAAAAACCTATTTGGAACGGATTGATTGCATCTTAAATCAAAACAATAAATTTCAATAACAAACATTAACATCTAAAATTTAAACAAAAAACGAGAGCGACTTTTTGTTATAAAGCAAGAAGAAAGTAAACCGCTTTTAATGGTTTTGAATTTATAGGCGAGGCATTGCGATGCGTGGCGAATCAAAGATTCGCTAGGTGTTCGAAAATCTTTGATTTTCGACATGGTAAAACAGCAATGCCGAGCGCAAGAATTGCGAAGCGGATTGAAAAAACAAGTAAATTTTAAAAATGTATAGAATAAAATTATGGGATGAGGATAAGTGGAACATTCATTCAAGCAGCTATAACTCTTCAAAATATGGCAATTTAACCTCCGATGATAAAAAAGAAGATAAAAAATATAATGAGCAAAAATATGGGCAAAAAGAAAAAAACATTAGTTCTGATTATATGAGGAAGGATGAAAAAGAAAGAGAAGATAGAGAAAAGCCTTCGCCTTTTGATGAACTAGTTGAAGAAGAAAAAAAGGAGCAAAAAGTTGAAGAAGATGAGGTTCTAGTTAAAGCGGCTAAGCAGATTTTTGATGAAAAGAAGTTTGAAGCAAAAACAGAAAATAAGAAAAATGTTAATTCTATAGAAGAAGCAATCAAAAAAGCTATAGAAGAAGAGAAAAAAGTCATTATAGTTGACAATTGATATGAAATTTCTAAAAATATCAAAGCTTGTGCTTATTCTTACTCTGCCTTTTTTACTCTTTCTTCTTGTGCTGAATTTCGTTGGATTTGACAATTTTTTTTATAAACAAAAATTTTTAGAGTATAAAGTTCAAGAAGATGTTTCTAATCCAATGCCGCTTCATGAAAAGGTTATCAATTTCATAAAAGGAAAAAATAATGAATTGCCAAATGAATTTAATGAGAGGGAAAAACAGCATTTGTGGGATGTAAGAAAAATAATGAATATGTTTAAGTTAGTTCTTTACATTTTTATAATTTTATTTGTTATATTATTGATAGTTTCTTCATTCATATTAAAAGTTAATAATAAAATAATAAACTTTATTAGCAAAGTCCTTATATTTGGAGGATTTTTAACCATTATTTTAGCGATTATGTTATTCTTGTCAATAAACTATAATTTTTTATCGACTTTTGAAACTCTTCATAGTTTATTTTTTGAGAAAGGAACTTATGTTTTTGACCCAGCAAAAGAAATAATTGTTAAGCTTTATCCAGAGCAATTGTTTATGGAGCTAGGAATAAAAATATCTAAATGGGTACTTATAATTTCAGTTATTATAATTTTATTAGGAGCATTTCTAATAGTTAAATCAAAAAAACAAAAAAAATAAAAACATATATTTTACATAAATAAACACAATACAAAATTAATATTAAAATTTTAAACAATGAAAAAACTTATTGCAGCAAACTGGAAGATGAATAAAACTATTGCTGAATCTGTTTCTTTTATTAAAGAATTTAAAAAAATAATCAAAAATACCAAAAATGTCGAGATTGTTATTTGTCCACCTTTTACTGTTATTAAATCAGTTTCTAAAGAATTAAAAGGAACTAATATTAAGCTAGGTACTCAAAATATGCATTTTGAGGATTCTGGCGCTTATACTGGCGAAGTTTCCCCTTTAATGCTTAAAGATGTTGGATGTGAATATGTTATTTTAGGGCATTCTGAAAGAAGGGAAATTGGCGAAAATGACTTCTTGATAAACAAAAAGGTTGTTGCTGCATTAAAGCATGGCTTCAAGCCAATTTTATGCATTGGAGAAAATCTTGAGCAGAGAAAAACAACCAAAACAAAAGAGGTTATTAAAGAACAGTTAAAAAATTGTTTGAATAACATTGACAAAAACCAAATTTTAAAAATAAATATTGCTTATGAGCCTGTATGGGCGATAAGCAAAGGTGATCCTAAGCATAAAGCTGCTACTGCAGAAGATGCTGAAGAAGGACATAAGCTAATTAGAGATATTCTAGCTCAAATGTATGGTGGCAAGACAGCAAAAAATGTCAGGATTATTTATGGTGGCTCTATGAAGCCAGAAAATGCAAAAGAATTGTTGCAAATGCCAAGTATAGATGGCGGCTTGGTTGGAAATGCTTCTTTGAATGCAAAGAGTTTTGCTGAGATTGTTAAATATGCAAAATAATCAAGTCACATCAACATATAATTTCTGTATTGGAACATATAATGTTCCAGACTGGTCTGTGATTTCAACATTTAATATATAAGTACCTGGGACAGCATTTGCTGGAACTTGTACACCTATTCCAAAATCTTTTTCTTCATTTTTTTTGATTGTTGCACTTCGAGAAGCTGGATTAACAATCAAGTTGGGATTATTACTAATATCTATTTCTGTACCATCTTTCATATATCCCAAAGGATCTGAAGGTCCAATTTCTATAGTAAAATCTTGGTCTTCAAGAATATTTATTATTTTCACACCAAAGACATCTAAATCTTTTTTTCTTATTGTTTTATGGTCAATACCAATACAAACTCTGTCAGAGCCTTCGCAAATGAGGTTGCCTATTAATCTATCAATTTCTTCAAGTGTCATTTGAGTAAGGTCTTTTGCTCCTGAGAAAAGCATAGATATGAATCTTACACCAAAGCCAAATAATATTATTGAGATTATAAGAATAACAATGAAATTAAGCGATAATTCTATTCCCTTTTTACCAATCATTTTACTCTGTTCTCACAAATAAAACTGGTTTTGTAGCACTAAATGTTCCTCTGACTGTTTCATTAGTGTACAAAGTTGTTCCATTAACTGTTCTGCCAGTTGAAACTTGCTTTAAGTGAATATAATCGATGCTATACCTTAATGAGCCAGCCTCCTCTAATTCTTTTGGCCTATAATTTAGATTTAATGGCACTATCATTATTGTTTGGTCGCCGATGCCATTTAATATGCCATCTAACTCTTTCTCAGCAATTAGCAGGTCTGTTCTTGTATTTTCACTATTATACAATAATCTTATTTTTGTAAGCATAATAGGCAATACTAATTCCTTTTTGATATCTTCTAATGTTACAGTAAATTCAAACTTATCTTTACTTACATCAAATGGCTTGTTGTACTTTACAACAGAACTAGCTTTAAAAATTCCAGTATTTATAGTGTCTAAAAAATTTTGCATGGCGATATCCTTTTCGTTGATGCCCAAGATGCATTTATTTTCAGCATTGCAATAATGATAAACATAAGTTGCATCTTCTAGCCTAGAGCCTATCTTAATTTTGCCCTTTCCTTCACACTTACCATAATCTTTAGGACAAGTGCATTGGCTGCCTGGCTTTCCATCTTCTATGCTTTCATTAATTCTGTTGCCACAGCAATTTCTTTGCAATGTGTAAACACATTTCTTTTCTTCGCATTTTGACAAATAACAAGTTCTTGAGCCACAATCAGCACTAGTTTTGCATTCTGGCTTAGTACAACTACTTATTGTGATTAATGTAATTACTAAAAATAAAAACAATATATGTTGTTTCTTTATTTTAACCAACCTCTTTGTTAGAATTCTTTATTTAACTTATATAAATAAGTTATGGAAAAAATAATAGAAATATAGCATAACAAATATAAAAACAAAAATCAAAAAACTTATTTCTTCATTGCGCTCATTCCGATAATGACGAATGCAACAAAGACTAACACGCTTTCTATGATATGTGTAGCATAATTGTTAACTTGTCCAAAATGTACTAGTGTGTACAAAACGCCAGTAATACCATACAATACAAAGGCCCACATCCATTGCTTGTTGTCTTTTGCTTTGTAGGCAAACCAAAACGCTACTAAAGCAGTTACAAGATGTACAATTGCCCATACTGTACTTGGTATTGCGCTTAAAGCCTGTCCTAAACCATCTAAAAATGCCATTTTTTCACCTCCACGTTAATTTATAATATATTATTCCCTTTTCCATATAAGGAATCCGCCTATGATTAAAAGCACTATTCCAAGAACGATGTGTGTTCCATGTGTAAGTCCAAATCCGATTGTTGCTTGATGTATGCTATGTGGCACCAACGCATAAAATAGTCCCAATAGAACCAACACAATTCCTAAGACAAGTTTCCAGTTCGCCATTTTTTCACTCTCTTTGTTGAAGTTTCCTATAATTTTATTTTTAGTATTTAAACTTTTCCATATAGGAAATTTTAATTGTCAACACTAAGATTTCAGTAGAAATATTTATATGTCGGAAATATTTCCAATATTTCCGAGCATGCTCAAAAACCACTTTATAACTGTTCGTTAAGAGTAAGCAAAGTAGATTGTTATTGTGGTTTTTGACATAAACTAAAATCAAAGCAATACAAAAAATCGAGGTGATAGGCATGTTGTGTAATTGTAATTATGACAAGACTAAACTTCTCTATAAGCTATTAAAGATTGTTGGTTTTATTGAGAAGCATGCAATCCATGACGCAGACAGAGATGGACATCCTCTTTGTGCAGAAGAGTACAAGGAGCTAAAACAAGATTTGGAAAGACATATTGAAAAGCTTAGAATGGCTGTTGAAGGCTTGTCAAGAGAAGGAAAGTTTGGGTAAAGATTAATTAAATTTAAACATTAACAATAAAAAATCAAACAATAACGAGAGCGACTTTTATAAGCATTTGCGTTAAAAGTAAAGCGCTTTTAATTGTTTTATTGAATATATAGGCGAGGCAAAAATAGTGGTGGGTAATTTTTGCCGAGCACTAAATTTGCGAAGCGGATTGAAATTTCAGCCAAATATGAAAACTCAATCTTTTTCAGAAAACCTTTTAAATTGCTTTAAAATATCACAAGTTCTATTGGGCCCATAGCTCAGCCCGGTTAGAGCGACGGTCTTATATGGCATTGCTCTAAACAATTACTAAGTGAGCCGTAGGTCAAGGGTTCAAACTAGGATTTCAAAATTTAAAACAGAAACTATGAAAGTCCCTTCGGGCCCATTTACTTTTGCTCCCGTGGTGTAGTCCGGATTGGAGAAAATCTAATACATGAGGTTGTTCTTCAAGGATAACCAATCATTTCGGATTTTCGATCCGACGACCTGGGTTCAAATTAAGGATTTTTGAAAAATTTTAAAATTAAAAAACAAAAAATCAAAAATCTATGAAATTCCCGGCGGGAGCATACTTTCCATCATTCATCTTTCGGTTATATTATGGAGTAAACATCCAGGAGCAACCCAATCTTCTTGTTTGTAAACGTCTTTTCCAATAAACTCTTCCCAATCCTTTGCTAATTGATTTATTTTTTCTTCATAAATTGGTTTTAACGATTCATCCAAAAATTCGAAGGGGCAATATTTAATTATGTTCTGGCCTCCTATCCATACATCGATCTCAACATTTCCAAATTCTGTTCTGCCATATGTAGGAGATACTTCAGCCAGTTCTTGGCCTACTAAGACCCTATCTCCTACTTTAATACGCATATTATAAATATGCTCAAATCCAACAATCCAAGGCGAGGATTCATCTGTTTTCATAGAAACAAGATAGTCTTGTGACGGCTCATAAAATCTCACATCTGTGATAACTCCATCGATTGGGGACACAACTTTAGTGCCTACAGGAACATTAAACCCTATTTCTGGAAGCAGTTTTTCTCCCATATCATTCACTATTTTATGAGCGAACTCAGTAAAGATTTTATTGTCGACATAGTTTTTGTTTTTAAATTCAAAATCTCCTGCACTATTTGTTGTTTTGTCCCAAGGTTGTATATTTATGCCTAAATTTTTTAGAACAGGCTTAATTTCTTGCAGTTTATCTTTTTGTTCCTTTTCTTCCTGAGGTAATTGTTCAACTTCGGAAATTTTGTTCTGCGAAGGCAACTGTTGGTCAGGTTCTTGTGAAGTTTTTTCTGAAGTATGAAGTGCAACAAAATCTTCTTCACGGTAGCCTGGAAACAGAGCGTCTCCATCCCTAGTTCCCTGAACAGGGCAAGGATCAGCGTTTCTCTTTTGTTTTGAGAGGATTATATTTTCCCGTGTAACACCCTTAGCTGCATATTCCTGCAGCACTGCGTCTTTCATATGTAGGAATGGTGAATCAAAAATTTGGCCCCTTATTCCAAAGCGTTTTAATCCAATGTCAAAATTATGTAGACTATCCACCGAAACTGTCCCAACTTGCTCTCCTGCCAGTACAGTCACTCCTTCTTGAATCTCTGGAGCTGGAGCTACTTATACGACAATAGAATAGAATGCTCTTTAAGCATGCGCAGAGATCTAATTTTTTTCACATAGTGATGAATCTTTTACTTCAGAAATTTCCCCATCAAATGGCGCGAAGATATTGACCTGATCAGTGCCAATTAAAGATGGGAGAGGTTCAATGTAATGTTTCATAGATCGCAATGTTTCCTTTTCTCTCTCAATATTCAAGCCGCTATAATCATGCCCGATACAGCTTCTAAACTTAGAGATTCTTTGAATCTGGGAGAGATTCAGCGGATTGGCAACAATAAAATGTGTACTCTCTTCGGATAAAGGAGTTGCCTTTTGCTCTGGAGGAACACAACTAATAATAAAAATAAGAGAAATCGCTAACAAAACCAATAATAACCTCTTTTTCATAATAAATCTATAATTTGTACTATGTCATATAAAAGTTTGTTGATTTAAAAACATAAAAGCTCCAATTTTTCACAAATTCGTGTATAGTTCGGCGGGAGCATCATCTCTTTCTGGCACAATTTGGGAAAAAGTATTTTAATATCGACATTATCCTTATCGCATGCAACAGAAAACAAAAAATCTTCAGAAGGCAACTTTTGCAGCAGGTTGCTTCTGGGGTATCGAATATAAGTTCAATCGAGGAAAGGGAGTTATCAACACAATAGTCGGCTATACTGGAGGGCATTTCAAGAACCCAAGTTATGAGGATGTTTGCTCTGATAAAACAGGACATGCAGAAGCTGTGCAAGTTGAGTATGATCCATCTAAAGTTTCTTATGAAGAATTGCTTGATATTTTCTGGAACATCCATGACCCTACACAATGGCATAGGCAAGGTCCTGACATTGGCTCACAATATAGGTCTGCAATATTTTACCATAATGAAGAGCAGAAAAAAGCAGCGATTGCATCAAAGGAAAAGCTTGAAAAATCAGGAAAGTACAAAAAGCCAATTGTAACTGAAATCAAGCCTGCATCAACATTTTACAAGGCAGAAGAATATCACCAAAAATACTGGCTGAAAAACAAGAATTATGTTTGCCACATCTAGAAATGTCACAATCAAACCTCTTTAATAAAAAAATATACAATTTATTAAAGAAAGTTCCAAAAGGAAAAGTCACAACATATAAAATTCTTGCAGAAGCTATTGGAACAAAAGCTTACCGTGCAGTTGGGCAAGCAATGAACAAGAATCCTTATGGAATTCTAAGTTGCAAAGGAAAAAAGATGGTTCCTTGCCATCGTGTTGTTGCAAGCAATGGGCATCTGCACGGGTTTGCACATGGATTGGAGAAAAAAGCGGAACTATTGAGAAAAGAAGGAATTAAAATAAAAAACAAGATGATTGTGAATTTTGAGAGGATATTGTATAAATTTTGAATTTAACACATATCAACTTGTTGTATAGAGTAACATAACCTCGTATGGTGAAATAAATGTTTGGTAATACTTTTTTCTAAATTCTTCAACTCTTGCAAGGGTATCTATATCTCTTTTTATCAAGGCAAACCCTTCAGGATTTTCAATACCTAATTCCAAAGACGACCCCACATGCCTTAGACGAGGGAAAGCTTTTTCAGCAAGCTCGTTCATTCTAACGAAATGTTTAGCTACATGATAAGCAACATCGTCAAATCCTGCGCGCATTAAGCCTTCATGCAATTTCATAACCCTATCTGCTGTCTCAGCATTGGTTAGTGCAGATTCTCTCATTTTACATTTGTTATTTAAGATTTAATTAATAAATTTTTAAGATAAATTTTTTGACGGTACGTATATTTATGGAGCCCGATGTGGTGGTGGGTAATTAGGAGGCTCATATTTAGGGAGAATAATCTTAAATTCATTATAGATTTCTTTCTTATAATTAATTCTGTCCCTCTTAATAGATTCTGGGTTACGTGCATCGTACTCTCTCCAAGCAATACCTGATTTTTCCAATTCCCCTCCCAATCTTCCTTCAATGCCACTCAGTTTAGTCCTTATCCTTTCTAAATCTCTTGCCACTAAGTTGTCAAAAGTCGTCCCATGAATGGAATGTTCGCCCAGCAGAGCTAGAACGTTATCTGGAGTTAATGTTAAATCTCTTTGAATAGCCCTCTCTACAAATTCTTTCTTGATTAAATTAGCAGCCATCAACACAAGACTCCAAGAATCAAACTCAGTTTCTAATTGACCGAGTGCCTTACTTCTCACAAAAGTGGTGTAAGCATGATAAAAAGCACTTCCGTAATCTCCTTTAAGCAAATATTCCTCAGCTAGTTGTAATCTATCTTGTATTCGTTTGGTCATTTTATTCAATTAAATAAATTTAAGAACCACTTTTTTATAAAAAATCAAAAAAATTAAATCTATCTCTTCTTTCTTTTCTTTGTTTTCTTTATTTCGTCTTCTAAGTCAAGCTCGTCAAGCAATTCCTTGTACCTGTTTCTGATTGTGACTTCTGTAACTCCAGCAACATCTGCAACTTCTCTTTGAGTTCTTTTTTCGCCATGTATCAAAGCACTTACATACAAGGCAGCTGCAGCAATTCCAGTTGGACCTCTTCCACTTGTTAATTCTGCTTTTTGAGCCTGCTCAAGAATCTCTATGCTTTTGCTTTGGGTTTCTGCACTCAACTTTAATGCAGATGCAAACCTTGCAATGTAATCAGCAGGATTGCTTGGTAAAATAGTAATGC
>CAZUSQ010000015.1:7566-11059 GCA_964622655.1 uncultured Methanosarcinales archaeon | reverse complement strand
CTCCTAGCATCTCTGGAGTTTGAGCATTCCTTGAGCCCATTCTATAGCCAGGAAACTGAATTTCAATATTGCCAGCCCCCATTCTTATCTTTGAGTAAATTCCTGCAACATTCGCTGCTGATATACCCATTGGTACTGACATGCCAATGTCTTTAACACCTAGGTCTGCACCATAAGGTGGCTTTTCCCCATAAGTTTCAGGGTCCATTGCATTGAAGTAATCAACCATAGGATGATGAGAATAATAGCCAGAACCGAATTTCATAATTTCACCTATTTTAATTTGATTTTTTGATTATTTTATTGAAACGGTTATATAAATAGTTAATGGTTTTGAGAAGGCAAATTCGTGGGACTTTATGTCCCACTTAATTAAAGTGTAAACTGATTTCACAGTTTCACCAGTTCAACATCTCATGCTGTTTCTTAAAGTGATGGTAAGTATTCCACATTGTGCTTTTGACAGCTTTCTCTGCATTACTTCTTGCTATTGCCAATTTCATAATGTCTGTTTGAGTTGGCTTTTTCTTTGCTTTTTTTAGTTCTTTTTTCACTTTGAATGAAGTAAATAATTCTGCAAAGCCCTCAAATACAGAAACAAAAGGACCTGATCTTTTAAGTGGTGCTTTTGGTAATACCTTTTTCTCTTCAAATTCCTCTCCTGCTTCTTTCAAATATCTCATTAACTCATCACCTAATGCTTCAAGTGCAGCTTTAACAGAGCCATCAATTACTCCAAGCAATTGAAAATCTTCATGCTCTCTCATCTTTTTATAGTTTTCAATCTCTTTATCTGTCCATGCATAAGCTCTAAAGTCCATTTCTACCCTGCCAAGATGTAATGGACCTCTTTGGTATTCCTGAGAATAGCTCATCTCTGGTCTTGTTCTGAAAAGATAATGCATCAAAATGCATTGATTAATCATTCCCGCTGGTTTTATAGCCAAAATCTCTACTTCAATCATAGAGCTTTCAAAAGCAACTATTAAATCAGGTGTTTCTGTTTTGCTCTGATCAAGCTGTAACCTTTGTATATTCCTTAAATAAGGCTTAACCCAAGTCATATACATTCTTATTATCTCAAAATGCTGCCTTAGATATTTCAAAGTAAACTTTCTTCTGTTTTTTAGCTCTTCATATGTATGCTCTTTCCATGCTAAAAAAGAGCGCAACTTTCTCTTCAAAACCTCTCTTACCTTTCTGTTGAACTGTCCCCTCTCCTTTTCAACAACAATATCAACATCTTCTTGCTTTAGAGGATGTGTGCTGAAAAACAAGTCTGGCAATGTTGTAAACTGAACTTCTCTTGCCATGCCATAAACAGAAGCTGGATTTTTTGCACCTTGCTCAACTAAGTCAACCCATATACCTTTAAGCGTAATTTCAGCGCTTTCTGCACTTGGACTTTTAGTGTAGCTGTCAGCATAATAGCTAAGCCTTTCATCAAGAATCCTCATTTCTCTTACAAGCTGGAATAGCTCTCTTACCATCTTGCCAATTGTTGCAAGGAATTGACTTACCTTATCTTGTTGCGAGCCCAAGCGTTGCTGTGAAGCTCCAAAAAAGGCAGAGTTTTCAGCAGCTGCAAAAACATCTGTTATCTTGTCTATGCGAGGAAATCCGCCAAAATAGCGCAGATAATGCAGATTCCAGAAATATGGCTCTTCGATAGAAATATTATAGCCTTCGTAATGAATCCTATACCTTCTTGCAGGAGTTGGATAGCCAGTTTTTACTTCAGAGCTTCTAAATTCTTCACTCTTTTCGTTATCAGCTGTACCATCTTCATTCACAAATTCAAATTTTATAAGGTCAGCATCAGTTACCATTTTGCCTCTTTTGTATTTTAATCGAAGTTTGTTTTTTTAAAGTTTGCGAATATTTTTTAAAATTTTTATTCATAAATTCTTAATTCAGCCTCTTTTTCCTTATATCTTGATTTTCTTTCATTAAGATTTAACTCAATAATATCACTATTATTTAACATTTCCTCTATCTCTGCTCTTGTTTTTCCCAATAATTCTGCTAAATCTTTTATTTTCGCTTTAACCACCTTTTTTCTTTTTAATTTCTAAAATAAAACCATCCTTATGCTTCTTAAACTCAAGTTGCATGCCTTTCTTTAAGCCTTCATACTCAGCAAGAAGCTTAGGGATTGTAATTACCAATTGTCCAGAAGGAAGTCTTTGTATTTTTACCATTTCTTATAATAGTATTTTTAATAGTAATTTAATTATTTTAAAATATAATTTTAAAAATAGCTTTTTTAATAGTATTTAAAGCTTGTGGTTTTGAAGAATTAATAGTTCAAAGCAAAAGAATTTTAAATGAATAAAAATTCACTATTGACATGCCAATGGAAAGACCAGCATGGGTCAAGGATAAGAAATTAGCAGATGATTTTGAGGTTATACACGCAAAACCATATGACGACTACAAAGATTACAGAAACGATGACAGCTGTTATGTTTTGATAAGAGTTTATTGGGATAAGCATGAAATAGGAGTTGCTGTTTGCGATTATCAGCACACAATTCTAAAAGAATTTAGAGGCAGAAGAGCACAAGACTTATACGTTGCAATATTCAAGTATAGCGAGCAACACAACAAAGGATGGTTTAAGGTTCCAGAACATGCTGCTTATCTTGGAAAAGAATTAAAGAAAGCAGAGATTTGCTTGGCATTAGGCACAGAGTATGTTCAGGAATAATTTCTTATTCTTTTAAGCTCTTCAACCATATCACTAGCCAAATAAGTAAATCCCTTTTTCTTTTTCAGCAAAATATCACCAATTAATCCATTAAAGTATGCGGCATTAATTGCACTTTCTAGTAAGTTTTTGCTTTGTGCTAAAAAGCCAGCGCACAAGCCAGCTAAAACATCGCCTGTGCCACCTTTTGTCATGCCTGCATTTCCTGTTTTATTGTAGAAAATTTTATCTCTTGAAATAATAATGTCAATTTTTCCTTTTAACAAGATAATGTTGTTTTTATTGAGAAATTTTTGAGTTATCTTTTGAATTAATTTTGATTTTTTTGTCAGTTGTGAGCGAGTTCGTGTGACATGCGAAAGCTCGCGAAGAGATTTCGCTCGCTTAGCTACCGAGCTCACTCGCATTCGACTATTTTTTTCATTATTTATTTTTTTAATGATGTTTTTATTGATTTTAGAATTTATTAAAAAAATCTCTAATTCTTTTGCATGAGGTGTTATTATTGAATTTTCAACTTCATTCATTGAAATTGATTTGATTGCATCAGCATCTATAACTTTTACTTTTTTAATATTTTCTATTGTTTTTTTACAAAATTTTTTAGTTTCTCTATCCAGTCCAATTCCGTTTCCAATTAACAACACATCAAATTTTTTCATTGAATTTTTAACAATATTAAAATGACTTGGTTTAAAATGTTCATCTTTTAATTTCACAGTAACTAAATCTGGAGAATAAGCATTAATTGCCCATGCTACTTTCTCAGGTGCAATTATCTTT
>CAZUSQ010000015.1:0-7541 GCA_964622655.1 uncultured Methanosarcinales archaeon | reverse complement strand
AGCACCGACAAAATTTTTAGAACCTCCAACAACAAGAACTAAACCATTGTCACCTTTATGGCTATCTGCTCTTCTTTTTGGAAGCTTTATTTGGGATTTTGTGATGAACTTCATTTTTTCTTATCTTGGCAATCCAATATTAACAACAACTGCTTTGTCTTGCAATTTTTCAAGCCCTTTTTTAATATCATGAAATGTTACAATTAAGTCTGCATTAACACATTTGTCAACAATAATTCCTGTATCTGGATCCAAGCCAGTTGGGATATCAACAGAAACCCTGTACGCTTTTGAATTGTTTATGTCATCTATTACAGCAGAAATTTCTGCATTTAATCGGCCTTGAATTCCAATGCCTAATATTGCATCAATAATGATGTCATAATAATTAAAATCTACATCATCTGCTAGAAGAAATTGTATCTTTTCATTATGCTCAATCTTTTTGAAATTAGCTAATGCCTCTTTTTTTAACTTGCTTTCGTCCCCAATGAAAAGAATATCAGTTTCTGCTTCATCACATAAATAGCGAGCAGCAACAAAACCATCTCCTCCATTATTGCCATGGTAGGAAACAACAAGAATTTTTTTATCTTTTAAGTCAAACCTTTGCTTTATGACTTGGTAAACTGCTCTGCCAGCATTCTCCATTAAAATAAATCTAGGAATGTTGCTTTTTGCTTCTAAAATTCTCATTTCTTGTGATGAAATCATTATGAGCAACGACAAAATTCGTTGAAACTTTTATCGAAAATCCAAAAGATTTTCGGAAATGATCGAAAATGCGAAGCATTTATCGACATAATCAAGTGGGATTTGACAATCCCACGAATTGACTTATTTTTTCTTTTGCATCTAAATTCTCATCAAATCTCTTTATTAAATCATCTTTTTCTTTTTCAGTCAAATAATTGCTTTCAACCAAAAAATCTGTAAAATCAATATTTTCTGCATTAATAATTCGTTTCAATAAAAAATTATATGGTTGATTCATCGCAGGCTTTATAATCTTTTTCCTCATTAAGTCAATGATTGTTTTATTTGCCCATTCCACAACAATATCATTTTGCACAGCATTTAAGAAAGAGCCATCTGGAAATGCCTCATACAAGAATTTTATCATTTTTTCAAAATCATCTGGCACTTGTGGCAGAATATGCTCCATTGCCCCGCACTCGCCAAACATGTTATCTTTCAAATGCATTTCCTCTTGATTAATGAAAGGTCCTCTATTGAAAGGGAACAGTCTGCATACATAAGCCCTTTTTGTGTGATATATAGAACACTTGTTATTTTTTAAAAATGGGCATGCATCAGTTTCACCATCCATAAAATATGTTAAAATAATTGCTTTATTGGAATTCAAATCCATAATTGCCCTTAATGGCTTCATCCTTGCATCAACATTTGCTTCATGCTGCCATTCTGCAAATCTTTTTGCTTCCCAATCCCAAAGTGGGAATGTCATTTGCTCAACTGGAACAAGCTGCACAACTGGCATTTTGCCAAATGCATATTGCTTGATGAATTCTCTGTCTTCTTTGGGAACAATTCCACGTATATGGCTACAACAACTACCACAGGCATTGCATTTGAACTTTGGTATTTCTGATTGAATTTTTATGAACATTTTATTACTTCTTAACTCTAAATCCCCCACTCGGCAAAGCTCTTATTATTTCGTCAATAGTGCCACCAATCTTATGCTGTATATATTTTGCAACAGCACTTGCCTTTTCATTACCTTGCTCTAAATCAACATAAGCTGTGCAATTTGTTTTAACGGCATCTAAAGGCCCAGCCATAATTTGTTGTTGCTTTGTTATCCCAATTGCCAAATTGATTTTATTGTTTATATAATTTGTCTTGCCGTAAATCATAAAAGCTCCTTTGCCCATGTATTCTCCAGCTTTAGTTTTTTTGCTGACTTGCTCTGGATTAACATAAAAAACATTGCTTGTTTGCAAGCCAAGTTTCCAGACCCTACTAAAAGTTACTGTTGCATCAGCTGCTTCTTCTTTTGTCTTTTCTCCAATTTGCTTGTTTTCACTTTTCACAACAAAAAATGGTGAGCCAGCCATATCTGTGTGAAACACCAAATCATTCGGCATAGTATGTTTTTTAATTACAATTTCATTAGAAGTAGCATCTCTTCCTCCAATAACCAAAAAACCTTCTGAACTTATAAACCACCTGAACTTTTCATACCATTCATGCTTTCTTTCTTTAAATTTCTCTTCTTTAGTTTTTTCTAAAATTATTTTTTCTTTTTTGAATTCTAATTCTTGTAATTTTTTTAGATTCTCATTCAATGCCTTTTCTGCGCCTGCAATCTTTTTCTTTATTTTCTTGGCTTTTTCAAAATAAATGGCAGCATTTTCATCTATGCTTTTTGTTAAATCTAATACTAGTCTTGCCATTTCAACTAATTAATAATATGAAGTATTAAAACTTTCTAAAATGTCAAAAACCACCCATCATAGATGGACGGCATGATTATATTACTAACACATTCGGTGGTTTTGGGCACTACAAAATTCCATTTATTTGTGGTGGTTTTCGAACACATCCAAATTCCATGCAATGTTTTAGCTACACATAAACCACTTATCATAGATAAGTGGAATTTTTATGTTTAAATCAGGCTAATTTCAATATATTTTTATATTACCTTATAAAATATAAAGAAAAGAGGTGGTACTTATTGGCTTTTTGAGTATTCTTACAACTGCTCTTTTATATATATGGAGCCTCTTCTTACACTGGCTATCAATTTTTTCAGCACCAGTTCAAGAACCAGAAATGTTTTGGATTATAATTCCAATTTGGGTTAATTGGTTCTTTACAGAATTTTTTATTGAAAAGCATGGCACAAGTTTTGGAAATGCGATTGGTAATGGTGTAATACCTATACTTGCAAGCATTGACTGGACAAGGTACCTCTATAGGCTTCTTTCAGACGGTACTATTAGCTTTACGCTTGGTATCTTTATTAAGTTTGTTCTTTCATTTATTATATTTGCATATGGCGTTTTTGTGATAATTGCAGGTATAAAAATAAGACATATTGTATTTTACATAGGAAGGATAAGGTGGATAACCTATGTTTTAGTTATGATAACTCCAGTTATTTATAATGTAATTAAGTTTAATACACAAACTTTACTGGCAATAATTTTATTCTTCCCACTTTACTGGTGGACTATTGAAATTTTTGACAGAATAACTCCAGAACCTAGAGTTTATGAGGAAGAAAGATAAGTAAAAAATTATAAATATAAATTAAAATGAAGAATAATAAAGCTCAAATTGTAGGAGAAATATTTAAGTATAGCCTTGTTGGAATATTTTCTGTTGTTGTATTGATTTTTGGTTATAAAATGATTGATTTAGTAAAAGAAAGAGCATGCAAAACTGAAATTGCAAAATTTGAAATTGAATTAAAGAATATCGATAAAAGTGTTAGATTTGGGGTAAAAGAATTGCAAAGCTATGATGCGCCCTGCAAAGTCGATAAAATATATTTTTTTGACTTAAGCAAGAAAATTGATGCTGAAAAATTTGATGACCTACCCTTGATTAAGGACACGCTTAAAAGCGGTGGTAATAATTTATTTTTAGTGAAGGGCAAAGAAGTAAAACGCTCATTTTACGCAGGCAATTTGGAAATTGAGGAGCCATATTATTTATGTTTTGTTCCTAAGCTTGAGAGAATATCTTTTTTTGTTGAAGGCGCTGGCAAATCTGTAAAGATTATAAAGGCAGAGGGACAGCCATTATGCACTTAATTTTCGACACATTTATAAAAAAAGTTCAAAATTAATGGAATATGGCAGAACAGATAAGTCCGGAACAATTGAAAGCGCTTCAGGAAAAAATAAAGCAAATGTCGCCAGAAGAACTTAAAGAGTTCCAGAAAAAGCAATGTATATTCTGCCAAATTGTTGCTGGAAAAGTTCAGTCAAGAAAGATTTATGAGGACGATAAAGTTGTAGCTCTTTTAGATATAAACCCTGCAAATCCAGGGCATACACTTCTTCTAACTAAAGAGCACTACTCAATAATGCCTCAAGTGCCTGATGACGAGATTGCCCATGTATTTATGGTTGCAAAATCATTGTCTAATTCTATGCTTAGAGGCATTGATGCACAAGGCACAAACATAATTGTTGCAAATGGCATTGCAGCTGGACAAAGAGCACAGCACTTCATGGTACATATAATACCTAGAAAGGAAAATGATGGCGTCAATTTTGTATTGCCACAAAAAACAATGGAGGAAAAAGAAATAGAAACTGTTGGAAATAAGTTGATTTCTGCTTTAGGTGGTGAAAGAGCTGAAGGAAGGAAAGATGAGAAAGGAATTAACCTTGATGATATTTCAAAAATATTGGGTGCAAAATAATGGCGACAAGAGCAACTTGTTTAGTATGTCAAATTGTTGAAAATAAAATCCCATCAAAAAAAATTTATGAGGATGACTTAATTATGGCCGTTCTTGACATTAATGGTGCTTTGGCTGGGCATTGTTTTGTAATGCCAAAAAACCATTATTCAATAATTGAGCAGGTGCCTGATAGAGAAATAGGACTCTTATTTCAAGTTTCTAACAAAATTTCTAGCTCAATATTTGAGTCGCTTGGAGCTCAAGGAACTAATATTTTTGTTGCAAATGGAATTCCAGCAGGACAAACAGTTGCACATTTCACTATTAATGTTATTCCAAGAAAAGAAAATGATGGCATTAACTTGCAATGGCAGCCTAAGCAATTAAGCGAAGAGGAGATATCAACTGTTGAGCTTAAGTTGAAAGAGCAAACCAAAAACATTGGATATTTTGAAAAAGAAGAGAAAAAGCCAAAAGTGCAAATACCGAAGCATGTTGCACTATCAGAAGAGGAAGAAGAATATTTTGATAAGCAGATGAGGAGGCTGCCTTGAAAAGATTTTTAAATTATTGATTTAGGCTTAAAAAATATTGGTACCATTCATTTACTTTCTTTTCATATTCTATTAGACTACCCTTTTGTTCATCGCCTAAAGAAACTTTTGCCTCTACAGATATAGTATCCTCTCCTCTAGCTTTAACTAATCTAACTTCTAATGGAACATTTCGGAGTGGTCTTACATACACAGAAACCCAATTATCAGCACGTTCTTTAGCATGAGCTAATGCTTGCTCTTTTGCGACAGTTTCCATTGTATTCATTTTTATTAGCATTATTAGTTTATTTTTAAATTTTTATATTTTGAAAGAGACGCTTAGAAAATTTTATAAATAAGTGCAATTAAAATACCGATATGGCTTATGATGTAAGAGCTGAGATTGTTTCGGGTTTGCAGAGATTAGGACACAATGGATTAAGCTTGATTGGGTATGTTTCTAGAGCTTTTTTGGAAGAACAAAATCAATTAAGAAAACAACAAGGACCTAAAAAAAGAACGTTTTATTGGGATTATATCGGAGACTTAGGTCATGTGATTGTTGTAACAACAAAACGTGTTTATGATAGAATAAGAGCGCAACATGTATTTTTACTCGGTCCTGATGGTAGAATGATTTTATATCAAGTTTTGAATGAAGGAGGATATAGTAGATTAATAGATAGAGGACAGGTAGCACGTTCAGTTCTACAAGAGGATGCAGTTGATAAAATGCTGATTGAAGCTTACGGACTTTCAAATCAATAACATTAACAAATTCCCAAATATTAGTGTGATTACAAAAGCAACTAAAAAGCTCGGCACAAAAGGAATGCCTTCCTTAATAAGAATCTTTTTGACCTTTTTTTGTTTGTAAAGTTCAATCAATTTTTTAATTTGGTTTTTGCTTATGCCCAAATCTTTTGGTCCTGTTATATATTTTCCATCTACAAAAACATCTTTGACAATCCAGTCTCCTTCTGTCAGCTTTGCTGGCTCAACTAATTTATACATTGCTGATTTTTCAATTGCCTTGACAAAAATCCATAAGTAAAATGTAGTTAAAATCAGAAATGCAAAAGATAAGAGTAATATTTTCATGTAATATTGATTGATAACAAAAAACAAAATCAACAACAAAATTAATAAAAACAAAATAATCTGCTTCCATCTTATAATATTCTTTTTTAACAAAATTTTTTTAAATTCTTTACTAAATTTTTGCTTATTTTTAAAAACTAGAAAAAAACTCCAAAACAAACCATAGATTGCGCCTATTAATAAAGCATTAATAAAAAATCCAAATAAAAACTTATTTGTTTTAAAGCTTATATCAATTCCAATCATTGCGCCTAAGCCCATAATCATCTTGCTATCACCACCTCCCCATTGTCCTGCATAAAACATAATGTAAGCAATTCCAAAGAATATTATCAATCCAATTACACTATTTATGATGAAAGAAGAGTTTGAATAAATAACAGAAAACAACAAATTCAATCCAAGCCCAGAAATAACTAGCCCATAATTAATCCAGTCTGGCACTTCTCTTGTTTTTAAGTCTGTAATTGAGCCGATAAAGAGGGCGATGAAAGAAATAGTATAAGTTATAACAGAAGGCATAAAGTCTATTCCTAAGTTATGTATCATTTTTAGTTAAAATTTAAGTTATATATAAATTATTTTTATTAATAACAAATAACCACAACCTATTTAAATATAACTAAATTACTAAAATATACCTATGATTGATGAAGTTTGTGGCAAGTGAGCGAATTTTAGCAAATTCGCATCTCGCTGCTAACTGAGTGAGGTAAGCAATTCTATTTGACTTATCCTCATATAAGATGGTGGAGGTTGATTAAAATGGTTTTTGAAGCGCCAAAAGAATTAGTTGACAAAGTTTATGAAGCAATAGAAGTGGCAAAATCTACTGGAAAAATAAGAAAAGGAACGAATGAAGCAACAAAAGTTATTGAAAAAGGCCAAGCAAAATTTGTTGTGATTGCAAAAGATGTTAATCCACCTGAAATAACAATGCACATACCATTGCTAGCAGAAGAAAAGAATGTACCATGCGTTCAAGTGCCTAGCAAAGAAGAGCTTGGAGAAGCTGCTGGCATAGATGTTCCAACTGGGACTGTTGCTATAGTGCAGGAAGGTGAAGCTAAGCAATTGATAAAGGAGATAACAGATAAGATAAAATAAGATGGCAAACGAAGATCCAACAAAGCATTTAAGGGAAGATAGAGGACAGGTAAAAAGAAAAGGACAAAGGCAACAACAGCAAGAAGAGCAAATAAAAGGAGCTGTTAAATTCTTATTTGCAACACCTGCAAAGATTGAAGAGATTATTGGAAGAACTGGCACTAGAGGAGAAGCAATACAAGTAAGGTGCAGAATATTAGAAGGAAGAGATAAAAATAAAATATTAAGAAGGAATGTCAAAGGCCCAATACAGCTTGGTGATATTTTAATGTTAAGAGAAACAGAATTTGAAGCAGGACAATTGACAAAAGCAGGCAGAGGCTCAGGGTAAGATAATTTAGGATATATCAAAATTATAAAATTCAATCCGTGACTTGCTACGCAAGTCACAATATTTACACTCGGCAAAA
>CAZUSQ010000014.1:0-11074 GCA_964622655.1 uncultured Methanosarcinales archaeon | reverse complement strand
ATGAATTTCTGCCTTACCTCATCCAGAAATCTCCTGTAATGCTGCTTTCTTCCTGCAAATATTGAAGGAACATTAATCTTAACATCAAATCTTCTGAATTTCTTGTTTTGCCAAGCACTAGATTTTATTAACGCTGGCGTTACTTTTTCAATTAAGTCCTCTTCAATCTTCTCTTTCAGTAACCTTTTACCAACTTCTGTCAGTTCAGCATTTATAATTTTTGATAACTCTATCTTTACAATTTTTTTTCTTTTTCTTAAATTTTCTAAAACAAATTTTTCTTCTTCGTTTAATAAGATTAATTCTTTTGGAAAATGCTCTTTCAAGAATTGCTCTTCTGGTAAATCATGCTTTAGCAAATGTCTACCATGGTCTGTAATTGAAATAATAAGTTCTTTTTCCTTTGATACCTCAATTGCAGCTTTTGATTTCAAAACCCCTAACGAAATCGTTATTTCTTCATTGCTAAGCTTCGTTTTCTTTGCAATTTCTGAAATTGAGATTGGTTTATCTAAAGCTTCCAAAAACCTTCTTTCTGGCAAGCCTTCTTTCATATATTTTTTCCCATTATCATCAGGAAAAACTAGCTCTTTTTGTTCTTCTTTTATTTTTATGACATTCTTGTTCTGCAGCCATTGCAATGCTCTAGCAACCTCAACATCCTTCAAATTAGTCACTTTTACTATATCATGAAAAGAGCTAAAGTTATCTAAAACCTTCACAACTTTCCTTTCAAATGGATTCAAGCTTTCTGCTAATTTTTTAATGTCCATACTAGTATTTTCTTGGATAGCTTCCAAGCACTGTTACAAAAAAAGATTTTTCTAAATTTTTTAATGCTTCTTCAACATGCTTTTCAAATTTATGCCCTTGGAAATCAATATAAAAGATATAATCACCAAGCTTGCCTTTTGAAGGCCTTGATTCAATTTTTGTTAGATTTATACTTTTTTTTGCAAACTCACCAAGCATTTCATAAAGCAAGCCTGGCCTGTCAATTTGAGGATAGATTGCAATGCTTGTTCTATCATATCCAGTCTTTTTGCTGTCCTCTTTTCCTATAACAAAGAATCTTGTGACATTAAATCTATTGTCTTGCACATCCTTTCTCAATATTCTTAACTTGTAAATATCAACTGCAATTTTAGGAATTATCGACGCTTTAGATTTGTCTCTTGGTTTTGCAATTATTTCAGCAGATTTGCCATTGCTTGATGTCCAAATAATCTCAACTTTAGGAAGATTTTTTTTAATGAACAACTCACACTGCTCATAAGTTTGAGGATGCAGATAAAGAATTTTTATATTATTTATTTTCCCAAAACCAACAAGGTTGTGGTTTATTGGCAATATCTCTTCCGCTTTAATTTTGATCCCAAATTCCATTAAATAGTCCAAAGTTTGTCCAACAGTCCCTGCAATTGAATTTTCTATTGGCACAATTCCTAAATCAGCTTTTTTTTCAAAAATAGCCTCAAAAACATCTCTAATAGTATCTGTAAACAAAATTGATGCGTTCTTGTCATATCTAATAACAGCTTCATGACTAAAGGTTCCCTCTGGGCCTAAAGTTGCTATTTTCATTTTTCTCTTTCCACCATTTTTTCTATAAGATAATCGCTAATCTTTTCAGCTTCTTTGTTAAATTTGCCAAAGAACTCAGCACATTCATTAAAATATTTCACAAACTCTTTTGTATTTTTTGTTGTAATTATTTTTTGTAATTTTTTTGTTGAATTTATATAAGCATCTAATGCTTTTTTATTTTTAGGATTCATTATCTCTATATTTGCATAAAGCCTTGCATCTTGATTTAGAATTCTTCCAAGCATAACCATTCTGAGCTTATATATTGGGCTTGTATATTCCAAGCTTTCATTAATGCTTATTCCAAAGCTTTTCATTGCATGTGCAACACTTAATGTGCTGAAATGGTTTAAGCCTTGGATTATTGACATCATCTCATCATGCTTTTCAGGAGTTGTAATCTTTATTTTAGCTCCATTTTTTCCAAAAATATCAATAATCCATTTCAACCATTTTTTTGTTCTTGTTGGACAAAGCACAATTGTTTGGCTTTTTAAAGAACTAACATTTGGACCAAAAACAGGATGCATTCCAATAACTTCACATTTTGAATATTTTAGCATTGCTCCAACAGGCTCTTTTTTTATTGATGTTGTATCAATTAATAATGAATTTTTATTAATGTAAGGGGCAATTTTTTTGATTACATCAACAGTTACATCTATTGGCACAGAGATTAAAACTACATCGCTTTGCTTTGCACAATCAATTTGCTTAAGCTTTGTTTTTCTTGATGCAATCAAGACTTTGCAATTATTTTTTTCAAAAAATCTTTTAAAGAATTGCCCCATTTGTCCAGTTCCACCAATAATTCCAATTGTAACCATAGAACTCACTTTAGTAATGTATTAGGATTTATTTTTCCAGCCATAAGCATATGATCTGCAAGCACAATTGCAGTCATCGCCTCTGCAATAGGCGGAAATCTTACAATAGTTGCAGGATCATGCCTACCTTCAACTGAAATTACCTCTTGTTTCATGGTCTTGTAATTAATTGTTTTTTGTTTTTTCAAAATGCTTGATGCAGGTTTTACAACTGCTCTCATTATAATAGGCATCCCAGTTGAAATGCCGCCTAAAATGCCGCCATGATGGTTTGTTTTTGTAATAATCTTGTTATTTTTTACAATAAATTCATCATTCGATTGGCTCCCTTTCATTTTTGCTAATTCAAAGCCTGCTCCAAACTCAACTCCTTTAACTGCATTTATGCCAAGAATTGCAGAGCCTAAATCAGCTTCAAGCTTGTTGTAAATTGGCTTGCCAAGTCCAGCAGGCACATTCAAAGCAACAATCTCACATACACCACCAACAGAGTCACCTTCATTTTTTGCCTTGAGAATAGCTTGCTCCATTTTCTTTGCAGCATTTTTATCAGGACATCTTATATTGTTTTTGTAAATTTCTTTGTAATTGATTTTGTTTGCTTTAATACCTGCGATCTCTTTTACATATGCAATAATTTCAATGCCATATTTCTTTAACAATTTTTTTTTTTTTTCACCTGCTGCAACTCTTGCAGCTGTTTCTCTCGCAGAGCTTCTACCTCCCCCTCTATAGTCACGATGCTTGTACTTGATTTGATAAGTAAAATCTGCGTGTCCAGGCCTTAGCAAATACTTTATCTTTTCATATTTTGAAGAATCAACATCTTTATTGTAAATGAGCATTGAAATTGGCATCCCTGTTGTTTTGCCTTCAAAAATTCCAGATAAAATATCAACTTTATCAGCTTCTTTTCTTGGGCTCATAACTTCGCTTTGCCCAGGTGCTCTTTTATCAAGCTCTTTCTGTACATCTTCTTCACTCAGCTCCAAACCAGCAGGACAACCATCTAACACAACGCCAATTGCTTTGCCATGGCTTTCCCCCCATGTTGTAATTTTAAATAAAGTTCCAAATGTGTTAGACATTTTATTGCAACTCCATTTGCACATAATGAGTTATCAAATCACATGCTTCTTCTGGTGTAAGCCTTGAAGTGTCAATTGTATAATCAGCAGCTCTTTTGTATCTTGCTTCGCGCTCTTGCAGAACATCTTTTATTTCATCAATAAAATTCTTTTTTATCAATGCAGGTCTTTCTTTGCTTTTTTTAATCCTATTTTTGATTGTGTTAATATCGGCTGTAAGCAATACAATTAATGAGTTCTTTCTTAAATTGGTTATGTTTTCATTTCTCATTACAACTCCACCACCAGTATCAAAAACACATTCATCAAAATCGCTTATATATTCTATAACATCAGATTCAACCTCTCTAAACTTTTCCCAGCCATATTTTTTAACAAATTTTGCAATGCTCATTTTTGTCTTTTTTTCTATTTCTCCATCTGTCGAGATGAATTTTTTTTCAAGTTTTTTTTGCTAAGAGTTTTGCAATTGTTGTCTTGCCTGTTCCTCTAAAGCCTATTAATGCAATGTTCATTTTTTATACAGCAAATTAAATTTTTCCCAAAAATCTGGAAATGATTTTACTACGCAATTAGGATTTTTTATTCTGATGCCATTAATTGCTAAGCCAGCAACAGCAAAGCTCATTGCCATTCTATGATCATAGTAAGTTTCAATAATTGCTTTTTGAAGTCTTCTCCTTTTTATTTTCAATCCATCTTGCATTTCTTCTACATTAGCACCTATTTTTCTTAGCTCAAATGCTAATGCTTTAAGCCTGTCAGTCTCTTTATATCTCAAATTCATAACATTTTTTATTGTAGTTGTTGAATCTGCAAAAACACTTGTTACCGCTAAAGTTGGCACAATATCTGGCATTTCATTCATATCGGCATCGATACTTTTCAAGCTAGCACCTTTAACTTCAACAAAATCTTTACCTTTTCTTATACCACACCCCATCTTTTTAAGTAGATCTACAAACCTAATGTCACCTTGTTTTGTGCTTGAATTTATATTCTTTACTCTTACCTTTCCTTTTGTAATAGCAGCTGATGCAAAGAAATAGCTTGCACTTGATGCATCTCCTTCAATTTTATAGATTCTTGTTTTATATTTTCTATTGTTTTTTACAATGAATTTTTTATAATTAAGGTTTTTTACATTAACTCCAAAGTTTTTTATTACATCTAATGTAATATCAACATATGGTTTTGATGTTAAATTACCAATGATATTTATTTTAATATCTTTTTTTGCATAAGGAGAGCACATTAAAATTGAGGATAGATACTGACTGCTTATAGTACCTTTTAATTTTATATTTCCACCATTAAATGTTCCACCATATATTTTTACTGGCGGAAACCCCTTATTGCTTTCACTTTTTATTCCTAATTGTTTTAAAGCATCAAGCAAGTCTTGGATTGGACGTTGCTGCATTATTTTATCACCTGTTATTATTGTTCCTCCATTAGAAAGCGCAGCAAAAGTTGTAATGAAGCGCATTGTTGTTCCGGCATTTCCAACAAAAATCTTGTTTTTAGGAGTTTTTAATTTTCCATTTGTTCCATAAATAACTAAATTGTTACTCTTTTTCTCAATTTTAATCCCAAATTCTTTTAATGCAGAAATCATATACTTAGTATCATCACTAAACAAAGGATTTTTTATTATAGATTTTCCTTTAGCTAAAGAAGAAATTATCAAAGCTCTTTGTGTGTAGCTTTTTGAAGGTGGAGCTTCTATTACAGCATTCACATATTTTTTCGTTTTAATAGCTAGCATTTTTCAGATAATTCATTACTTTTCTCCTCATTAATTGTTCTGGAGCATTTCTTCCTGTCCATAGTTTAAATTGTAGCATTGCGCCATAAATTAACATTTCAAATCCTGAAATAATAGTACAATTTTCTTTTTCAGCATCTTTAAGTAGTTTTGTTTTGTAAGGATTAAAAACAATATCAAAAACAACAGAATTTCTTCTAATTAAATTTGATGGAGCTATAGAACTATTTACACCAGGATACATACCAACAGAGGTTGTATTGATTAAAATATCATAATCAGTATCTTTTAAATCATTTAATGAGCTATAATCACAATTAAAATCATCTGCAATAGATTTTGCTTTCTCAATTGTTCTGTTTAAAATCGTTATATTATCTACTTTTTCTTCTTTCAATCCATAAACTAAAGCCCTTGTTGAGCCACCTGCTCCAAGCAAAACAACATTTTTGTCTTTCAAATCAATTTTTTCTTTTAAAGCAATAATTGCACCATCACAGTCAGTATTATAACCAATTAATTTTTTATCTTTGATAATTATTGTGTTAACAGCACCAATAGATTTTGCTTTTTCATCAATTTCATCTAAATATCTCATAACTTCTATTTTATGTGGGATAGTAACACTAAAACCAAGAGTGTTATTTAATTTTTTAAAATAATCAATAAATTCTTTAAGTTTATCAACCCTAAATTTTAGATAGACGGCATTAATATTTAATTTATCAAATCCAGCATTATGAATTATATGCGACCAAGAATGCTCAACTGGATTGCCAATTAAGCCAACAATTTTTGTATTTTTTTTTAATTTTTTGATTCTGTAATAATTAACTAGTTCATTTACAGTTAATTGTCCACTTGCAGATTCTTTTTCTTTACTAGTTGAAGCATAAGCCACTTGAGAGCCAAGAATAACACTAAATATTCTGCTGAATTGTCCATAAGAGCCCATGCAAAAAGCAATAATTTTCTTTTTTTCTTTATTAGCTTGTTTTATTAAGTCAAAAATCTTAAAATTATCAGTAACAGAATTAGCATTTGTTACAATTTTAATCAAATCTGGATTTAATTTTTTAGTGTTATTATAAATGTTTTTTAAATTATCTGGAGTTTTTTTATAATTATGATAAGAAATTATTATTTTTGTGTTTTTTTTGTTTTGAATTAACTTATTTATTGAATTTTTATTTGAAGAATATTCGACATCAATATAATCTGCACCATATTCAATGGCATTTTTTAATACTTCATTTCTTTTATTTTCATTTCCATCAATATATCCCCATTCACTTTTTTTTCTATTAGTTACAATTATTGGCTTTTTACAATTTTTTATTATTTTTTTTAATTTTTTATTACTTAAATTTTTAATATAATCTAACCTCAACTCAATTAAATCAGCATTTTCAGTTTTTTTAATATCTTTTATATCTGTTATTACTGCTGCTAGCATCTTACCCTTTTTCTAGAATATTTTTTATATCTTCTAAAGCAACTTCATCAGAAACAAATGCATCGCCTATTGAATTTAGCAATACAAAATTTATCTTTCCATTAATTATCTTTTTATCATATTGTATATGCTCTAAAATCTTTTTAGGTTTTAGCTTATGATGGCTTAGTTTATGTGGCAAACCAATGTATTCAAGCAGATTATTCTGCCTTATGACAGAGCCTTCATGCAAAAAATCTTTCTTTGCAGATAGCTTTGCAGCATAGCTCATGCCAATTGCTATTGCATTTCCATGGCTGATTTTGTAGTTTAAAGCAGATTCTATTGCATGCCCAATAGTATGTCCATAATTGAGAATTCTTCTCATACCTTTTTCCTTTTCGTCTTCTGCAACTATTTCTGCTTTTATCTCACAGCTTCTTCTTACTGTTTGTCTTAAAATTTCTAAATCGTAATTCAGTATTTTATCAATATTTTTTTCTAGAAAATGGAAGAAATCTTTATCTTTGGTTAAAGCATGTTTTATTACTTCTGCCAAGCCATTAATTAATTCGTTTTTTGGCAACGTTTTTAAAAAATTTAAGTCAATAATAACCCTTTTCGGTTGGTAAAAAGCCCCTATCACATTTTTTGCATGCGCTGTGTCAACAGCCACTTTGCCGCCAATTGAGCTATCAACCATAGCTAATAACGTTGTTGGAACTTGAATGTAGGGAATTCCTCTCATGTAAGTTGCAGCAACAAAGCCTGCTAAATCTCCTACAACACCACCTCCTAAAGCAATAATGCAAGTGTCTCTGCCAAGAGCAAGCTTTAGCATTTCATTTTCTATATTTTCCTTTGTTTTTCTGTTTTTGCTTTTCTCTCCTGCTGGAAAAGAGATAAGATGAGTGTGCAAGTTTTTATTTTGAAAATTTTTTAGTAATTTATTGCCGTAAATTCTTGTAACTACAGAATCTGTTATTATTGCATAAGCATTTGCAATAGGTTTGTTTTTTAACTCATTAGCCAAATTATCAAATAATCCCTTGTCTATTAAAATATCATAAGAATTATCAATTTCTTCTCTTAAATCAACTCTTACTGTTTCCATTTTTCATATTTTTCTTCCAATTGCATTCGCTATTAGCTTTAATTCTTTCATCAATTTTTCAAACCTTTTTGTGCTTATTGTTTGATCAGCATCACTGACAGATTTTTCTGGATTTTGATGCACTTCTATAAGCAATCCATCTGCTCCTGCTGCAATTGCTGCTTTGCTCATTGGACTAACTAATGTATATTTTCCAGTTCCATGGCTTGGATCAACAATAACAGGCAAATGAGTCAATTCTTTTACTGCAGGAACTGCATTTAAGTCAAGAGTATATCTTGTCAAAGTTTCAAATGTTCTTATGCCTCTTTCACATAAAATAACATTATGATTGCCTTCTGACATAATGTACTCTGCACTCATCAACCATTCTGTTATTGTTGCTGACAAACCTCTTTTCAACAAAACAGGATGCTTGCATTTTCCAACTTCTTTTAATAAATCATAATTTTGCATGTTTCTTGCACCAATCTGCAAAATATCAGCATATTTGCAAATTAATGCAACATTTCTTGTGTCCATAACTTCTGTTATTATAGGCATGCCAGTTTCTTCCTTTGCTTTCTTTAACAGCTTTAATCCTTCTTCACCCAAGCCTTGAAAAGAATAAGGAGATGTTCTTGGCTTGAAAGCACCCCCTCTTAATATTTTAGCACCTGCTTTTTTGACTGCTTTTGCTGTTTCAATTATTTGCTCTTTGCTTTCAACAGAGCAAGGGCCTGCCATTACAACAACTTCACTGCCGCCTATTTTAACACCATCAACTGTAATTACCTTATTTTCAGGATGAAAGTCTCTGCTTGCCAATTTGTAAGGAGCCAATATAGGCATTAATTTGTCAACACCCTCAATTGCTCTTACCTGAGCTTCTGGTACTTTTCTTTCATCACCTATAATTCCAATTATTGTCAGAATTTCTCCTTTTGATATATGTGGTTTTAAGTTGCTTTGCTTTATTTTTTCAATTACATGCTTTATTTGTTTTTCAGTTGCATTCTTTTTCATCACAACAATCATTTTTTATCACCTTGTTAGTTTAGATACATTTCAATGTGCTTTATGTCAGCTTCCATGAATGTTTTACCTCTTGGTTTAAATCCTAATTTCTTGTAAAAATCCTTAAGGTAATATTGAGAATGCATAAAAATCTCTTTTGCGTTCTTATTCTTGCAATATCCAATCAAGTAATTTGTTATAGCTTTTCCAAAACCTTTATCCCTATATTTTTCCAATACAGCAATTCTTTCCAATTTTGCCTTATTATTAACAAAACTAATTCTTGCGCACCCAATAGGTTTATTTTTATAAAGAACTATTATATGCTTTGCTATATTATCAAATTCGTCTCTCTCAATATCTTCAGGAACATTTTGTTCTTTAATAAATACTGTTTCACGTATTTTAAAAACTTGCTCTAATTCTTTCTTGTTTTTTATTAACCTTATTTTCAAATTGTTATTTTTTAACATTTTAATCAATTTTATAGTTTTATCATGTTTAGACAATGAGATTAGCATTCTATAGAACAAAGAAGCTAATCAATACTTAAAGTAAAAAAAGAAATACTTGAAGCTAGAAAACAATCTGTAGAAAGCAAATCCAATCTTAGCCATTAGGTTTTCTATTTTACTCATTTTAAAGAGCATCTTGGGAAGTAAAAGTTATATTTAAATGTTGTGGAAATGATTCAAATTTAGCTGACATGTACCTCCACAATATCATTGTCCTCAACAACATGCTCAAGCTTTCTCAAAACCATTCCTGGAAATTTAGCAGATTTTCCCCATAACCTTGCAAACCTGAACTTATTTACAAAGTCTTTGTGAAGTTTTATACATATATCCCTTAATGTGTTGCCTTTTCTCATTATTAAAGGTACTTCCATATCTGCTTTTTTGCCAACTTCTTTGCAATAAATTCTTATAAATTCAAGTTTGTTATAAATTAATCTTTTTAATTCTTCAGTATTTACTTTCTTTTCAGCAGAAACGCAAATATCAGGTTTTGTAATTGATTTTATTCTTTCAAGTTCTTTTTGGCTTATCATATCTATCATATTCAGCAATATTATTGCAGGAATATATTTTCTGTTGCCTTCAATTGCATCAATTAATTGCTCATCAGTTACGTCTTCCCTTATTACAATACTGCTATTATCTAACCTAAATTCTTTCAATATGGCTTTTATTGTTTCTTCATTTAGTTTTGTTAATTTTACTGTTGTGCCAATATCAATCCCGCCTCTTATTTTTTTAGTGATTTTAACTAATGGAGGTTTTGCATTAATTCTTAATCCGGTTTCATAGATTTCTTTTTTTACAACATCTAAATGCTCTGGATGAAAGACATCAAGCAAAATAATAACTAAATCAGCGCTTTGGGCGCAAGCCAAAACTTCTTTTCCTCTTCCTCTGCCAGTTGCAGCTCCTTCAACAACTCCAGGAACATCTAAAACTTGTATTTTTGCATGATTGTATTCCAATAACCCAGGAATACAGGTTAATGTTGTGAAGGCATAAGCACCAACTGGAGAATTTGCATTTGTAATTGCATTTAGCAAAGTAGATTTTCCAACACTTGGAAACCCAACAATAATTGCAGTTGCATCACCAGTTCTTTTTACTGCAAAGCCCTCTTGTTTTCCTTTTCCAGCAGCTTTTCTTTGATATTCTTCCTTTAATCTTGCTAATTTTGCTTTTACTAATCCAATATGATGCTGGGTTCTTTTATTGTATTTTGTAGTTGCCAGTTCTTCCTCTAATTCCTTAACTTTTCTATGATACGCAGATTCATGTGATTTAGCATCTTTAATGTTGTATTGCTGAGACATAGAACAAAGTTAAAGAAAATGGTATAAAAAGGTTTAGTATAACATTAAAAGCAACGACAATTGTTTTTAAACATCAAAATTCCACTTATCATAGATAAGTGGTTTATGTGTAGCTAAAACATTGCATGGAATTTGGATGTCGCAAAAGTCAAAGACTTTTGGGATCTTAAAAATGCTTTGCATTTTTCCGATGCTCAAAAACCACCTCAAATAAGTGGAATTTTGTAGTCCCGAAAATCTAAGATTTTCGCGACTACAAAATTCGACTGATGGGTGGTTTTTGACATAAAAACGAAAGTTACATCAATACCTTTGTTGTACTGTACAACTTAAACACCAAATTTGTTGTTTTTTGTTGTGTCATACAACCTGTTGTCTTGTACAACAGAAAAATTTAAATAGACTGATTCTGTTGTATAGTATAA
>CAZUSQ010000013.1:0-11180 GCA_964622655.1 uncultured Methanosarcinales archaeon | reverse complement strand
AAGATTATTAAGAGAAACTAAATCTGATTGTTTAAGAGATATAAGTAAGTCAATAGATGGGGTATTGAGCAGTGGAGCATTGAAAACAGCTACTGAGATTGCAAAAAGTTTAACTCATAATATTCGCATTACAGGTGGAAAGACTATAGTACAATATGGAACAGAATATTCAGCCCATTCCATTGAATATGTCCCAAATGATGGTGGCACAATTCATTGTTTTACTATTGCTGACAAAGCTTTGAGTGATGAAAGGTTTAGAGGATTATTTAATGCATACCAAGTAGTTTGGGCAGCAATTGGAAAAGCACTCACAAAAACAGGATTTGAAAGTCTAGAAGATATTGCTTTTGCTGGAGCAGTTTTAGGTTACTTGAATGGCTTAGCAAGTTTAGCTGACATTTATAAGAAAAATGGAATTAGATATACATTTCCAGAGATAAATCACAATGGTCAAACAGAATTATACTTTAGAGAGGCAGTTCACCCATTCTTAGTTGATAAAGAGCCTGTGCCAAATCATGTTGACTTAAATTCAAGCCCTACTCTTTATGTTATTGCTGGTGCAAACAATGGCGGAAAAACAACATATCTTAAGATGACAGGGTTATTAACATTGATGTCACAAATGGGAGCGCCAATTCCCGCATCAGAAGCTAGAATTGGACCAGTTCAACATATTTATACTCATTTTCCAAAAACAGAAAGTGTTTTAACTGGAAAAGGTAAGTTTGTTGATGAGCTTGAAAGATTAAGATTTATACTAGAACATACAGATAGAACTTCTCTTGTTTTGCTTGATGAACCTTGTGCAGGTACAAGTAATGAGGATTCAATAGAGGTTTCAATGGACATTATTAGGGGATTGCAAACAATTGGCTGTCCGACACTTTATTCTACCCATTTACATGAAATACAAAAGCAGTTAAATGGAAATGGAGCATATCCAAGCTGTAAGAATCTTTATGTTGAGACACAAGGCACAAATTCAAATCCTATTTTTACTCATAGAATAAAAGAAGGAATTGCAGGAAGAAGTTATGGAACAGTATATGCGAGACAAATATTACCTGTAGACCAAAAGAGGAATAACATAATTCTAAAATATTAAATTAATCATCCAATCAATCAATATTTTTAAGGAAAGCTTTAAATAGTTATTTATTAATTTTTTATTGACATGGCTAATACCGAAACATTGTCTAATGAGATTAAGGATATTGTAAAATTCAAAAATAAACCAGAAGCAATTGTAATAGCAGAAGCAATAAAAGTTGGAGTTTATAAGCTATGGCAAGAAGCTATGTTAGACCAATACTTAAAAGGCAAAATTACAAAAAAACAAGCAATTAAATCCTTAGGCTTTGAGTTAGTTAATTTAGCAGAAAAACAAAAAAATGCTGTAATTGAAGATATTAAATGGGGATTGAATGCTTGAACCAGTCTCAAATTCTGGTCCCTTTATACATCTTAATGACATTAACAAGCTTAAGTTACTTAATAACTTCTCTAAAATTTTTATACCGGATAAAGTAGCTAGAGAAATTGGGCATCTTTTACCTGGATTCATCAATATTAAAATAATTAAAGTTAGTCCAAGAGAGACTAAATCATTTAATAAAAAACTAAGTAGATTTAAACTGCATGAAGCTGAAATAGACGCATTGTATCTTGCTAAAAAATTAAATAGAACATTTTTTACAGATGATTTAGAAGCAAGAAATGCTGCAAAAAAGCTGAGAATAGATGTGCATGGTTGTATTGGAGTAATTGTATTATGCTATAAAAATGGTTTGATAAATATGAGTGAAGCAAAAAGATTAATAAATGAACTTTATGAAAAAAGCTCGTTATTTATTTCTAAAGCAATTGTAGATATTGCTATAGAAGAATTATCAAAACATTAAATTAATCATCCAAGCAAATAAAATAGCGATTATTGTAGCAGTAAACAAATAAGCAATTGCGCATCTCTTTCCAAACTTGTCCCATATCATTGAAAGCTCTGTAAAGTCTGTTGTTACGCCAACCATTGTAATGATAAAAACAACGCCAAGAGAAGCTCCAAGCTGGTAAAGCTGCCCGCCTAAGACAGCAAGCCCTTCTGATGCTACTTCTAAAATTGCGCTTATAGGAACTGCAATTAAAACAGGCAAAAATCTGTTTTCGTTTCCTAAATACTTTGTAACAAATTCAGAAGGAACAAATGCTTTCAATGCAGCTGCAATTAATAAGCCAATTATTATGTATTTTCCAATATCCTTGAAAATCTGCCACATATTTTTTGGTGTGCAGTAAATAATCCTTTTGTCAAATTTTTCATTCTCGTGCTTTAACCTCATTTGTTCTACATCAACGCATTCAACGCAAAGTCTTTTTTCATTTTTTTTGTGCTTTTTTGGAATTCCAGTTTCTATTATTTTTTTATTTTCAAACTTTGCCAATATCAAACCAACAATAAAAGCTGTTAGTAATGAAAAAATTAGTAATATTATTGTATTTTTTATTCCTATAAATCCTGAAATAAGGAAAACATGCAACAAGCCGCCCCATGGTGCTGCTAACAAAAAGGTTAAAGCAGAAGCAGTTGAAGCCCCTCTTTCTCTTAAAGTTGCAGCGATTGGAATTGCACCACAAGAGCATACAGAAACAAACAAGCCAGCAGTTGTTGCTCTTGCCAAAGAAGCAGCATCATTGCCACCAAAATATTGCAATAATCTTTTTGTTGAAACAAATTCTTGAATCAAGGCAGAGATTATTAAGCCAAGTAAGAAAAATAGCCAGAGTTCTTTGAAAAGCTCGAATAGGGAGTTAAAATATTGAATTAGATAGGTTTCGATTGGCATTTTTATTTAAGAAATTATCAAGTTTAAAAATCTAATGCCTAAACAACCTTATGCCAGTAAACACCATAGCCATATTGTGCTCATTTGCAGCATCAATCACTTCTTTGTCCCTTATTGAGCCTCCTGGCTGAATAATTGCAGTTACACCAGCTTTTGCAGCTTCATCAATGCCATCTCTAAATGGAAAGAAAGCATCAGAGCTCATTACTGCTCCTTCACTCTTGCCTTCTGACTTCATTACAGCTAACTTGACAGCATCAACTCTAGACATTTGTCCAGCGCCAATGCCAACTGTTACATTGTCTTTTGCTAAAACAATTGAATTTGATTTGACATGCTTATTGATTTTCCATGCAAAAATCATTGCTTGCATCTCATCTTTTGTTGGCTTTCTTTTCGTTACAATTTTTAGATTTTTTTCACTTATTTCTGGATAATAATCATTTTGAGCAAGAATGCCACCACAAACTTTTTTAAAATCAAATCTGCTTTTTTGTTTTTTAATTGCTCCAGTTTCAAGCAACCTTAAATTCTTTTTTTCCTTTAAAATTTCCAAAGCACTTTTTTCAAATTTTGGGCAAATTACAACTTCAATAAACAAAGATTTCATAAGCTTTGCAGTTTCTGCATTGCAGTTTCTATTAAATGCAACAATGCACCCAAAAGCTGACTTTGGATCTGTTTCATGTGCTTTTTTGTAAGCTTCATCTATTGTTGATGCAGATGCAACTCCACTTGGATTAGTATGCTTGATAACAGCAGCAGTTGGCTTCTCAAATTCTTTTACAAGCTCAAAAGCAGCGTCAACATCAAGTATGTTGTTAAAAGATAATTCTTTTCCTTGCAATTGTTTTGCCGTCGCAACACAGCTTTCATTTATTAAAAAATCTCTATAAAAAGAAGCACTTTGATGCGGATTTTCCCCATATCTCAAATTTTGTATTTTTTTGAAAGTTAGATTTAATATCTCTGGAAATTGGTGTTTTGTTAATTTGTTGAAATAATTATTAATTATTGCATCATATCTTGCAGTATAAGAGAATGCTTTTGCTGCTAGATTTATTCTGTCTTCATTGTTTATTTTTTTATTTCTTATTTTATTGATAATATTTTCATAATCATTTACATCAACAACAACTAAAACATTCTCATGGTTTTTTGCAGCTGCTCTCACTAAAGCAGGCCCTCCAATGTCAATATTCTCAATGATACCTTTTAAATTTTGATTATTCTCTATTGTTTCTTCAAATTGATAGAAATTTATAACAACTAAATCAATAGGCTCTATTTTCAATTTTTTCAATTCTTTAATATGTTTTTTATTTTTTTTATCTGCCAATATGCTTGCAAAAATACTAGGATGCACAGATTTAACTCTGCCATCAAGCAATTCAGGAAATTTTGTGATTTCAGAAACTAAGGTTACACTTATTTTATTTTTTTTTAGTAATTTTGCTGTATTGCCAGTTGAAATTATTTTTATTCCTAATTTGCTTAATTGTCTTGCAAAATCAACAATGCCTTTTTTGTTTGAAACTGAAATTAAAGCAGTTTTAATCATTTTTGGTGCTTAATTTTCTCTACAATAACCTTAGAGGTTTTTGCTATTTTGTCAATTCCTTTTTTGTGTAATTCCTTTGTATATCGATAGCCTCTTTTTGGCAGTTCTTTTGCATGATGATATGTTCTCTTTACAGTATGCTTTACATGATGATGAATCCTTTGCTGAATCATTTTCACCGTTTCCCATCCAACAAGGAAAACTCCAATAAAAAGCAAAATAAAGCTGAATGCATATATAGATAAGCCTGTTATTAGATAAATTGGTTCGTAGAATTTAAAAATAAACAAAACCTTTCCATAAGAACCAAGAATAATGCTTAATATAACCACTATAAATCCAGCTAAAAGCTTTTTATCTTTGTACCAAACAATTTTTTGTTCAATGTTATTCATTTATAATCACTTTTCTTCCCTCCACTTTTATTTTTCCTTTGTTGCATAAATCTATTGCTTTTATTATCATTTCCTGCTCTGCTTTTTGAACTTTTGCTTTCAATGAGTCAACAGTTTCATTTTCATCAATCTTGACTTCTTTTTGCATTATAATAGGACCACCATCAACACTTTTGTCAACAAAATGCAAAGTGCATCCTGTTACTTTTTCCTTGTTTTTTAGCACTTCTGCATGAACATCTAAGTCCATTCCAGCTGCATATTTTGGCAATAAGCTTGGATGTATGTTCATTATTTTGTTTCTGTACTTATTAACAAACCATGGGCTTAAAATTCTCATATAGCCAATCAACATAATTAAATCAACATCGTTTTCATCCAATACTTTTGCAACTTCTTTATCGTATTGTTCCCTTTTCTTACCTTTGCTATCAATAAAAACAGCATTTATGTTATGATTTCTTGCCCTTTCCAAAGCATAAGCATCTTGCTTGTCGCTTATAACAACAGAAATAACAGCATTTAGCTTCTTGGAGTTTATAGCATCAATTATGGCTTGCATATCTGTACCTTTTGTAGACGCTAAAACCCCCAATCGCAACATTCACTCTCACAAATAACTTCAGACAATTTAATTAGTATTTAAAGATTTGGGTTTGATTTAATGATTATTTCTATATGGAAAAGAATAATTAATTGAGGTAAAAGTTCATCAAACAAAAGTTTGATGAACTTTCTTTTCTCAATACCCCACAAACTTCTCCACTTTAATATTTTGCAATGGAATATTCATAGTTTTCAACAAATTAGACAAACCATCAACCATTCCAGGTGGTCCGCAAATATAGAAAATTGTATTATTCACATCATTACAAAACTCCCTTATCATTGCTTCATTTATTCTACCTGTTTTGCCTTGCCAATCTGAGCCTTGGTAATCTGTTACAGTATGCACAACTTTCAGATTTGAATTTTCACCCTCAAAAACATCCCATTCATCTTTATAAACAATATCAGCAGGTGTTTTGTTGGAGTAAAGCAAAGTCAATTTTATTGGCAATTTTTTATCTCCAGCATATTTTATCATATCTCTGAAAGGTGTTATGCCGATTCCTCCACCAAGCAACACTACTTCTTTTGTATCTTCTTTCAAAACAAAAATTCCAATTGGTCCTTGCAATTTCACAGTTTCACCAACTTCAAGCTGATTAAATTTCTGCTTGAAAGCACTTTGAGAAATTTTTGTTGAAAACAATAAAAAATCTTCTGTTGGAGAAGAAGCAATTGACAAAGGCCTTGAATTTTCTGGGTCATCAATATCAAGTTCCATAATAAAATATTGTCCAGGCTTATAGTCAATTTTTTCATTTAATCCAAGCTTAATGCTTTTAACATCATGAGTTTCTTGCTTTGTTTCTATAACTGAGAGTTCTAGGTTTAAGACCATCTTACTTAACAAAAATCTTTACTAGGGTACCCATATCACTTATTCATAAGAGCTTGGGTCTATAATTTTTTGAATTAAATTTTTATTGATTATATTTTCTTTGATAACTCCATTGCTTTCAAAGTATTATCCAACAGCATTGCAATTGTCATTGGTCCAACTCCACCAGGAACAGGTGTAATAAATCCAGCAACTTCTTTCACATTATTAAAATCAACATCCCCAACAATTTTGTTTCCAATTCTGTTAATGCCAACATCAATCACAACAGCACCTTCTCTTACCATTTCTTTCGTTATTAATCTTGGCTTTCCAGCAGCAACAACTAAGATGTCTGCTTTTTTTGTATATTCTAGAATATTTTTTGTTTTTGAATGACAAATTGTAACTGTTGCATTTTTATCAAGCAACATCATTGCAACTGGCTTGCCAACAATATTGCTTCTTCCAACAACAACTGAATTCTTGCCTTCAATTTTAATGCCAGTTGATTCAATCAAATGCAAAACAGCCCTTGCAGTTGCAGGAGCTAAAATTGTATTTTCAGAAAAAAGATGTCCAAGATTCACGGCAGTAAAACCATCAACATCCTTATGTGGCAATATGGAATTTGTTATTAAATTCTCATCAATCTGCTTTGGCAAAGGCAACTGAACAAGAATTCCATGAATATTTGTTTTTTGATTTAAATTATTAACCAAATTCAATAAATCAAGCTCTCCTATGTTTTTATCTAAATTGTACCTTTCACAATAAAAACCAATTTCCTTGCAAGTTTTCTCCTTGAAATTAACATAAATCTCAGAAGCAGGATTGTTGCCAACAAGAACTAATGCCAAACCAGGCTTTTCCTTTATATTTTTTATTTTGTCTTTTATTCGATTAAGAATTATATCTGCAATTTTTTTGCCGTCAATTATTTTTGTGGGCATTTTTAATCAAATTTTGAGATTTGTTAATTATCTTTTCTTTCTTTTATTTTTATCAATTTTATCAGAATATTTATATTTGTTAGGATTCAACTTTCTAAATACTAAAATATAATCATGGCTAATAAACTGAAGATTATTATCTTTTAACCACCTCATATAAAAAAAGTTATGTAAAGAATTCATATTATAGATAGGATGAATTATTATATCCCATAAATAAAAACCTATTTCTTTGCATTGGGAGATTATATCCGCATGAAGTGGAATAAGCCCATGATGACCATTTACTCTTCTTTTTTTTTTTTTTTTTCTACAATCACATACCACAATACACATTAAACCATCTTCTTTTAATACTTCAAAACTATTTTTCCAAATAATTTTTAGTTCATCTAGAAATTTATGATAGTCCCCAACTATCCCCAACTGTTCTTTATCCTGAGAATAAGGTAGATTATTATAATAAGGTGGAGAAGTTAGAATAAAATCCACATATTCCTTCTTTGTATCTTCTAAAATATCATTTTTTGTAAAAGTTCTAGAATCCTTCCTTTTTACTATGTTTATCGTATTTACGTTTGGCTCATCTAATAGTTTTTGTTTTAACATTTCATTCGCTATTTTTATTCCTTCAGCGTTTATTTCGTATCCAAGTGAATTTCTCTTTAGATATTTAGCTTCAATTGCTGTAGTACCACATCCAGCAAATGGGTCAAATATTAAGTCACCTACAGAAGAATATTTTTCTATTGCCATCTTAGCCATTTCAGGCAAAAAGCTACCTCTATAGGATTTAGCATATCTTCCACCTTTACCAGCTTTTCCTGGAAAATCCCATATAGTTAATCTCTCTATATTTTTTAATCGCATTTGAATATCACCAATTATTGCAATGGGAATTTTTCCCTTCTAGATGCAATAAGATTTATTATTTCTTGTTTATCTTTTTTATTGTATTTTAGTGAATATTTTATTAAATTAAAAAATTCAGAACTTGGGATTAATGAGAAACTATAATTTGGTTTTTTTGAGAATATATCATAAATAATACTTAATTCTGGATTTTCCTTTATTATTTTAATCATTCTATTTTTAATATTATAAGAACCATTATAACAAAATATAAAAGTGATATTATCTTTTTTATTTTGATAAATTTTTGAAGAAGCATAAAGAGTAATCTGTTTGGCAGCATCTATTATCCAATTATCATTTGAAGTTGAAAACTTCTTGTTCTCAAAGACAAATACAAATTCATTAATTTTTCCTTCTACATCTACAATTGCTGACTTTCCATATACACCATCATCGCGGAATTTACCAAGTTTTTTTAGTATTTCTTGAGGTATATACTCTTTACTAATTGCACATTCCGTATAGGTGTCTCCTGCTCCAAATAGTCTAAATATAGTAAATATCCATTTGCTTATACCAGATTTTTCATCGTAATCAGCAAGACAAGATTCGAAATGAATCTGGTCGTCAACAGTTAGTTCATAGCTTTTAGTATCTTCTTTATCTGTAACATTAGGAAAATTATCTTCATCTAATTTTATAAATTTCGACTTTAATTTGCACAAATAACACTTACTACACCTGTACTTATCAATTCGCCATCCATCATTATCAAGTTTAATAGCACTTTTATCTTGGTCTTCTTTAGTCATATCCAATATGCCCAAACAGAGAAAGGTAGGTCTAATACTTTTAACCCTATTTTTACCAGTTAGGCTTTCAACGTCAATAATCAATTCTTTTGGATCCATTCTATCCACTCTCCTTGTGGGCAATATTTGTTAAATTCGTTAGTATCAAACTTTCTTAAGGGTGTTAGCTTTAAATTCTTTGTGTCTATTCTCTTAAATAAAGTCCATGCAGTTTCAAAATATATACTTTTTGTTTCAACACTTTTTAAATCATCTAAAAAGGAAGCCCCCTTTAATTTAATAATTTTCTCTAATATAAATTCAGTTAGTGATGTATAATCTTTATTTTCATATGTAGTTCGAAATTTTAATCCTGCGCATTCTAAATGGATTAAATCCCATAAAATGCTAAAATCTTTTTTGAAGTGAGTTATTATTGATTTTAATTTTTCATCTTTATACACTTCACTCATCTTGACTTCCTTCTTGTAATTATAATTTAAAAAAAATAAAAGTCTAAGTCTCCTCAACGCAGAGTAAAGAGCAGCATCATATTGCCTTCTCCATCCTTCTAAATTGACTAATCTCATAAAACTAATCATTCTTATTTCATTTGCTGGATGTAAATTAATATTTATTTTTGATTTTTTTAAATTTCTTAAGATGGTGTATTCTTGTTTTCCTCCACTAATATAGCCAGTATGCTTTCTCAAATAATTCAATCTATCTTCTTTTGTATAATCAGAAAGCTTACCGCCTGTATCAAGGTCTATTATATTCAAAAGAAAAGCCCATGATTTAAATGTTTCTTGGATGAAATCTGGACCACTTCCGCTTACTCTATGATCAAATGGTCCTATTAAATTTTTAAGTTGTGTTATATAAATCTCTTTAGTTTTAAGATATCTATTATTTTTATCTTGTAAAAGTTTAATAATATCCAAATATCTACAGAAATAACCATAAGTCAACATTTTCTGAGCCAAAAAATCTGCCCATCTCTCAGATGCAAATTCTAATTCACAAAAATCATAAGCGCTCTTATTAGATAAATATTTGCTTTTGGCTGATTGAATAAACTCAACGTAGTCTAATCGATTAAAATCGTTTATTTTTTGTATTCTATTTTTTACGATAGTTGATGCAAAAGTATCCTCACAAAAATTTAGTGCCAGTAAAACATATGCAAATTCCCTAATATACCTTCCTTGCGCGAGGTTGGCAAAATTTTTAATTTGTGCTTCTAATATTGTAGGATGAATATTTTTAAATAGTGTGTGGACTTGTGAACCTGAAGTAAACAATGTGTATTTATTTGGTTTGATTCCAAGCTTATTATCACGTACGAGACCATGAACACAAGCTGTTATTAAATCTAGAAATCTAGACTCCCCTCTTTCTAACCAGCAAGTCATTTTAGTATTTCAGCAGTTTTTTTGTTAAATTCAATGGGGGAAGGTTTAAATGAACTCATTGTATCTTGTTTTAGTCTACTATTAGCTACTTTAATAAATTCAGGATTTATTTCAAAACCTATAAACTTCCTTCCTGATGCTTTGCATGCTACTGCTGTCGTCCCACATCCAGCAAAGCAATCAAGAATAAAATCACTTTCTTTAGAGAAATTTTCTATATATCTTTTTGTGGCCTTTAAAGAAGTTTGTGCTGGATGCCCATATCTTTTTTCGTTAAACAAATACCCTTCACCCAACACCCTTATATCATCCCATAAACTTTTACACTGAAGTTTCAATGATTTAGCAGTTGTTAATATTATATGATGATGCTGTACTATCTTTAAAGGGGAATATATTACACCAGAAGAGCGTTTAAAAATGATAATTGGCTCTGCTTCAGGAATTAGTTGCCAGTACTTCTGAAATTGTTTCCAATCAAGATAAATGCCAAAACCTCTTTTGGTAACTCTTCTAAACTCATTAATTACTTTACTCATAAATTTAATATATTCTTCTTCTGGCAGGTTATCTTTGTAAACTCCATAGTCCTTTCCTACATTATATGGAGGATCTATAAACGCTAAATCTACACTTTTATCTGGAAGTTTCTTTAAGCCTTCTAAACAATCGATTTCGTGTATTTTGTTTACGCTAAAGCCACCTATTTTTTCTACCATTTTACTAAAAGTAAAAATATTAGTTAAATATAAACTTTACTATTAAAATCATAAAAGTTGTTACTCTACCAGTTGAACCTACATCTTAGCATCTCCACCTTCGTATAAATATTCTAGAATTTTAATTACAATTAAAAAATATAATATCTTACTACCTCAAAACTTCTAACCCAGGATAAAGTGGAAAATCCTTACATAGCTCCAAAATATCGTTCTTAA
>CAZUSQ010000012.1:0-12125 GCA_964622655.1 uncultured Methanosarcinales archaeon | reverse complement strand
GAGACTTAAGTCTCGCTTTCAGGAGATTGCGCTAATCCTTTTGTCACATTTGACTAGGAGTGTAAGCCTTGAGAGCTGGTTCCCGCAAGGGTATCCCGGTAACCTTTTTGGCAAGCAAAAAGCTTAACCAAAATTCGGGGCATAAAGCCCCAGGTTGGGAAATTCAAATCCGGGCGTCGGCGCTTTTATTTAATTGTAAAAACACTCGCACTTTTCGCAACATCTCTCGCATACTCAAACTCATGTTCGCTTTCAGAATAAATAGTAAACAATTTCTCTCCTCTTTTTACTTTGTTGCCAATGTGCTTGTAGAGATAAATGCCAGCTCCTTTGTCAGTTGGTGCGCCTGCGATTCTTGCAATTCTTGAAATAAGCATGTTGTCTATGCCAGTAACTCTGCCGCTTTTTGTAGATAAAACATCATGGCAATATTTTCCAATCTTAATGTCTTCTGCTGCAACTTCTTTGCCATTTTGGGCTTTTATAATCTCAATCATTTTTGCATATGCTTTTCCAGAATTAAGAATCTCTAATGCCTTTTTGTAGCCATATATATTGCCAACCATACTAAAAATATTTGCGCACATCATCAAGCATTTCTTCTCCAAATCAAGAGGCCTTCGAGGGTCTCTTTTTAAAAGCCATAATACATCTCTAGCTTCTAAAGCGGGCCCTATGCCATTTCCAATTGGCTGTGTTCCGTCCGATATAAGCACTTTTATATGCTTTTTCAGCTTTTTTCCAATTTTCTCAAACTCTTTCTTTAGCTTTAATGCCTCAACCATATTCTTTACTTTAGAATCTTTGCCAACAGGAACATCAATAATTATATGTGTGCTAGAAACAGAATGTTTCTTTGCCATAATTGAAGCAAGCAATTGGCTTTCTGCATCAATCTCCAAAGGCCTTTCAACAGCAATTATTTTATCATCAGCAGGAGCAAGATTTAGAGCGCCTCCCCATACAATGCAGCCTTTTGTCTTAAGTACAATTTCCTTCATTTTTTTGATTGGAAAGGTTACATCTGCAAGAACCTCCATTGTGTCTGCTGTGCCTGCTGGGCTTGTTATTGAGCGTGAGCTTGTTTTTGGTATATAGTAGCCAGCAGCTGCGATTATTGGCACAACAACAAGAGTTGCTCTGTTGCCGGGAATTCCTCCAATTGAATGCTTGTCAATAACAGGATACTTATTTAATTTTAAAACATCTCCATGCTTAACCATTGCCTTTGTCAGCAATATTGTCTCTTCTGTTGTCATAACATTAGTGTAGCATGCAGCAACAAAATAGGTAAGCTCAACTGCGCTGAGCTTGTTGTGCACAATATCCCACACTATTTGGTCAATCTCTTGCTTTGTTAATTTCTGGCCATCTAATTTTTTCTTGATGTAATCAATAGACAATGGTTTGCGAGCAATTGTAATGTCAACAGTATCATTATTTTTCAGCTTTAAAGAATCGATAATCTCTTCAAAAACTCCGATTTTGCCTTTTGGCACAACCTTACTGCTTTGAGCTATATCGACAACAACAGTCTCAATTTTATCTCCTTTTTTAATTTTAATCCTATCCATTACATGCAAATCAAGCATTGCTGCATCCTTATAATTCATGACTGCAATTAATGGTCCACCACTAGAAATGTCTATATCTTTAACTTTAAGCTTCATTTTAAGTCAAAAATATTTCTCAAGCTCGGTTTTTTCTTCTTCATAAATATCAACAAAAGTCATCAGCAAAGCAAGCATTATAGGGCCTAAAATCAAGCCTATAAGCCCAAACAGGTTTAAGCCGCCTAAAACACCAAGAAGAACTAATAGAGGATGTACTTTTGCTTTTGAGCCAATCAGTTTTGGCTTTAAAATATTGTCTATGCTACTTATGACAAATATGCCATAGATAATAAGGATAATGCCGCGAATTGTAGAGGAGTTGTCATTTTGAAGATAGCCAATGAATATCAAATTTAATGCTGCTGGCAACCATACTATAGCTGTACCGAAATATGGTATTAAAGCAAACAGTGCCATTACAAAACCCCATAAAATTGGAGATGATATGCCTAATATTAGAAATCCTATGCCACCTAAAATGCCTTGCAGAATTGCTATTGAGATATTACCATAAAATACTGCTGATGTTATATCATGGAACTTCTCCAAAACATGTTGCTTGTGTGACTCCTTCAAAGGGAGTATATTCTTTATTCTCTTTGTTATTATTTCTCCATCTTTAAGCAAATAGTACACAACAAATATCATTACAAAAAGGTTCAAAAAAATAGAAGGGATTGTTGCAAGAAATTTATAAGTGTTATCAATAATAAAACGAGTTATCCTTTCAATTATAGCTTGTAAATAATAATCCAAATTTTTCTCTGGTAAATAATTTATAAGTGACATTACAGCTTTGCAGGCTATCCAATTTTCATTCCTACATACTACATTGAGGAAATTTGTTCCCAAATTTTGTTGACTTAATGTTTTGTATGTATTAACGGCTTCCGCTGAAACTATCCCTAAAACCAACACAAAAGGTAAAGTTAAAATGAAGACTATGAAAACGGTAATTACAAAAGATGCAACATTCTTATTTTTTACATAGATTAATGTTTTCTTATGAAGTGGGTATGACAAATAAGCTATTATCGCTCCTGTGAAAAGAGCAGGCAAAAATGGCTTTGTTATGTAGAAAGCTAACAATAAAATTGCTAGGAATAAAATAGAAAAGAATATCCTTGGGTAAAGTTTTGACTTCATAAATTCACCAATTTTTTATTAACTTTGAAACAAATGGGCCTGACCAGATTTGAACTGGTGACCTTCGCCGCTTCGATAACAAGCAATTTAGTGTCGAGGCGATGTCATTTGTGGAACCTTTTTGGTCAAGCTTTTTCTAAAAGGTTGAACCACTAGACCACAGGCCCTTGGAATTATTAATTTTAGTTATGTATTTATATTTTTCTAAATAAAATTCTATCTGAAAATTGATGCTCCTAGAGGGCTGAAATAAAATAAAAAGAATGCTGTTGCTAATCCAAAAATAGTAAGTATTACTTCCTGAACTATCTGATGGAACCTTGTAAAATCTCTTGTTGCTTCAACTATGTCTGTCTCTGTTATTAAGCCTATCAATTTTCCATTTTCAACAACTGGAAATCTTTTGATTTTTTGCTCTCTTAAAGACTTGCTTATTTCAGAAAATTTTGTCTGTGGTGAGATAATGATAAATTCATTGTCCATTATGTCTTTTACTTTTGATTTTTTTGAAATAACGCCCTTTATAATGTCGTTCTCGCTTATTATGGCAATGGGTTTATCTTTTTCAAGGACGACCAAGCTACTTACAGATTTAGACGCCATTAAATTTGCTGATTCTTTTAAGCTTGAATTTTGGTTTATTGTTATAACATCCTTTGTCATGATGTTTTTTACACTTATCATTTTAAGCACCAAACGGCAGCAATTTATACAAATACCTAAAAAATACAAAAACAAAAAGCTCAAATAAGACAAATAGTACTAATACTATATTTTGTATGTTTCTATGGAATCTAACATTGTCGCTTATTGCATTTACAACATCTCTTTTAATAATCAAGCCTACTAACTGGTTATTATCAACGACAGGGTAGCGCCTAAATCTTTTTGTGTCTATAATCTTTAAAGCTTCATCAAGCTTCATAAAAGGTGTCATAGAAGTAACAGGGGAAGTCATTATCTTGCTGATTGACTCTTTTAAGCTAATGCCTTTAGAAACATTTCTTACAAAGTCATGCTCTGTAACAATGCCAATTGGTCTTTTATTTTCAACTACTACAACACAGCCACTTTCTTGTTGAGACATTAATTTAGCTGCTTCTTCTATCTTCGCCTCTTTTTTTAAAATCGGCACATTGGTTAACATTATTTTTTTAACCCTTGCCATCAGTAATTTCATTAGGTTGGTTATATAAAAAGTTTTCTAATAAATTGATTAGTACAGCAATTTGGAAAAATATTTAAAAAACAAAAATAAACAATCGAACATGAAAAGGTGCTCATTAAATTTATTTTTTATTTTAGTATTGGCTTTTATGGTAGCATGTGCGCCTGTACAAAAGGAATCATCTCCTACTAGTAAAACTGAAGCAAAAGTTGATGTAGGGCAGTCTGTTGAAAAAGCAATAGAACCAAAACAAGAGATACCAATAGAAGTTAAGGAACTATTAGATAAGTCTAAAATTAGGGTGAATAGTGCATACTATAAGTATAGAGGACCTGAAACAGGAAATAATTTTTACGAGTTCTATGCAAAAGGAAATAAAATAAGGTATAAACCTGCACTAGAAATCAAAACGTTAGACAAGCCAGAGTCTTATGATACTATATTTATAGATAAAATAGCAAAAACAGCAGAATCTTATTGTATGGCTGCATATTGCACATACAAAGGGAAGAAACAAGATTTAAACTATGCATATACTTATATATCAACCGTGCTAGACTGGGTTGATGGATTAATCCAAGCCAAAAAGATTGGCGAAGAGGTTATTGATAATAGAAACACTTGGAAAATTGAAACAAACAAAGGCATATTATGGATCGATACTTTCTATGGAATCCCATTAAAAGTTGAATCAAGCGGAAAAACGTACAAGTTTGAGCAAATTTCTGTTAATAGCGTGCAAGATGCAGATGTTATGCCTTGAGCTCATCCAAGTATCGGGTTGAATTCCTTCTCCACAACAACTATAGGCTTGTTTCCAGGGTCGGCAGCATCAACTAATATTAACTTAAAGTGCTTAGTCAAGGCGATATCGTCAAATGCGATGTTAACAATTGCGTCTCTTGTTACATGCTCTTCAACTCCAAGCTTTTCTATGTCAAAATTTATCTCTGCTTTTGGCTTTAGCCATTCCTCTTTAAAGTCTTTCTCATCGTACAATATGGCAAGCACCTTGGGTTTGAAAGCCTTGCTGCCATTATTTAGTACTGTAAGCGTTATTCCAGTTATCTTGCCCCAATATTCGCTTTTTATCTCATGCGTTATTTTGTCAAGGGAAAGAGATATGTTATGCTGGGTGCTGACAATGCTTGTTGGCTGAAACTCAAACTCTTTGATTTTTGGTGTTGCAATCTCTTCAGGCCCTTCTGATATAATCTTCGTTTCATTAACAATTTCTTCGATTTCTTGTTGTTCGGCAGTTTCATTTTGCTCTGCTTGAGCTTCAGCAGTTGCTTGTATTTCCTGCTCGGTTTGTACTTGTGGAGTGTCTTCGTAAATACTAGGCTCTGAAGCAGCTTTTCCTGTGGTTTCGCTTTTAGAAGAGCAACTCAATACAAAGATGGAGATTATGAAAAGAACTACCAAGATTTTTTTAGTCATTCCAAACCAATTTTAGTTTATTTTGAAGAGTATTTAATTTTTTTGATTTCAATAAAAAATAAACAATAAAAACCCAATAACGACGTTAAAATTCAAACAACCACGAGAGCGACTTCTGGATTGAATTTGTTATAGAAGTAATCCGCTTTGGCTGAATGCCTTTATGCAGTTATTGCGGGGCAGTTGCTTGTGAGCGTGCTCACAGTGACATGCGAAAGCTCGCTTTCGCTCGCTTATCTACCTCGCACGCATCTACCCATTTTACTTAAGCAGTGCATGGGTCGCTTATTTTTTGAATAAATATGGAATTAATATGATTTAAAATAAGCCTCTGAGGGGAAAAGCATAAAGTTTTGCTTTAATTTGCACCCCCGACCTTTGCCTTTTCAAGCAATACCAAGGCAACGCAATAGCTGCTATGCTACAGAGGCATAAAATGCGGGGGGAGGGACTTCCATAGGATTTTTGATTTTTATTTTTTAAATATTTTTATCAAAAACCTTTACTTTGAACCCCCGGACCCACTAAGGGACAGGATATCTAAAGCCACTTACAGTGGTTGTCTCCTTAAGTCCTGCGCGTTTAGTCTGCATTTATTGCAATTGACCATGCTTCGCTACCCCCGCATGAAGGTTTTATAATTTTGTTTTAGAAAACAATATTTAAATGTTATGATTAAAAGTTTTTTATTTTGGTTGTTACTGATACTTATACTTCTGCAAATTAAAGAATGACCTTATTCTCTTAAATAAATCATGACAATCTGCTCCGACTGCACCATCGTACTTTTCTGACCAAAACTTGTAAATGAATTTGTCAATCAAAGACCTTGTAAAATAATATACAGGCTTGATTTGAAAAAAGCTGCCATGGACATGTGATTGTATAAAGCCATCTATATTAATAAATACGTCGCCATTATTAACTTTTATTTTCTTACCATCTCTTTTTACTACAACCTCTTTTATATTGTCAAGCAATGCTCTTAATATAACAACGCCATGGTGCAAATCATCAAGCTTATGATGCACTTCAATCACCCATTCTATTTTTTTGCCATTTTTTGTAACATGCTCTGACTTTTTTTTAGGCTCTTTTTCAAAGCCCTTCTCCTTTATCCAGTTTTCAACCTCTGCATAGAAATCTTCAATTATTAAAGGACCATTATAGCTCGCCCTTAAGTCATAAAGTACTTGTTTTTTTTCGACCATTGTATTTCCATCAACAACTATGGGCCCTTTCTTGATATAATTGAGTAATGCTTGAACAAGTTTAAAAATTTCTCAATGTGATTGTGAAGATGATTTATGTCATGCACAAGTACCTGCTCAAACCTTTCTGTGTAAGCCTTATATATAAAGTTATCATATAATGCCCTTAAGAAATGCAAAACTGGATTTTGCTCCCATCTGATTTGCAAATCATATTCTACAAAGCCGTCTATTACAATAATTACCCTTCCTGAATCAACCTTTGTTTTTTTGCCGTTGTTGACAGCATCAGTTTTTACTATGTCGTAACCAAGAACCCTAACCTTTATTATATACCTAGTATAGTCTGTTATCCACTTCCAAGGAGAGATTTGCCATTCGATAAATTTGCCGCGCTCTGTGTTTTGCTCAAAATCTTTGTCCTGTCTTTTATCAAAGCCTCGCTCCCATATGAAGTTTTCAATCATACTTAGCAAATTGCCTACTTCAACAGGTCCACTATAATCAATCTTGTCATGGTCAACAATTATTTTTACATGTCCCATAGTGCCTGCTAATGAACGCCATGCATATGCCTAGCCTCATAGCCTTCAGATATCATCTTCAAGCGCTCTTTAATTAATGCATGAAGTGTGTGGACTATTTTATACTGCAATTCGTCCCACCATACTCCCTCAATTGTTTTCTTTATGATGTATTTGTTGTAAAATCCTTTAAGATGGGCTAAAAATGCATTTTTCTCCCATAGTTTTTCATAATCAATGTCAACATGACCTAAAATCTGAATCCATATCCTACCTTTTGTCATCTTTTTCTTTGCTCCATTCTTTAAAACAACTTCCACATCATGCATATCAAAAGTTTCTATAGTAACATTGACTACATACTCATAATAATCTTCAACTTTTCTTCTTGCCTCAAATTGGTATAGAACTTCAGCGCCAAAAGGGCCTGGTCGACGATGTCTTTGTTGTTTTTCATAAAACTTAAACTTTTTCTGTCTAAAGAAATCTGCAATTGATTCGTAAAGATCCTGCATATCCAAGATTCCTTTGTATTGTATGTAAACAGGCGTTGCATGTGCTTCAGGAAAATGAATAAAGTCTTCTGGTTTTTTCATGGAAATTTTCTTGAGAATAAAGGTATATAAAGGTTTCTATGCTGTATTTGTTTAAGAAAGATTTATATATAAGTAAATGATAGGAAAATTGTAAAAAATGGTGTATTTTATCGGCAAAATGAACAAATTCTTTATTAATATAATTGTATTCGTTCTTTTAATCAATTTTGCTTATGCAGCATCTTTTGATGTTAAGGTAACATCAATAAAAGATAAAATTGTAGTTGATGAAGTTGCTGAATTTGATATTGCTATACAAAATAACCTTGATACAGATGAAGAATTTACTATAAAAAAGGCAGGCTACCCTTTTTGGGACATGTATACAAAGCCATTGCAAAACCCAATTACTTTAAAAGTGCCTGCAAAAAGCTCTGCTTCAGTTAAGCTTTTTGTTGACCCATTATACATTACATCTGTTGACACGTACACTCTTGATATAGGTGTTATTCTCCAGAGAACTGGGCAAGAGCAAAAGGTGCCTATTACTGTTGGAATAAAATCTACTGAACCATTGATCGGGGGCTATATACCAACTGTTTTGACAAGCGTAAGTGTTCCTGAAAATATTGACCCAAGAGAAGAATTTACAATCAAAGTTGTTTTGAATAACCAGAACGTAATAAACTACACTAACCTCACAATCAAAATCGATAGCAATCTTTTCAAGGACGAGCTGTATATACCTCTTGGACCAAATGAAGAGAAAATAATTGAAATAGCAAAGAAAATAGACGATCTGACTACCCCTCAAGAAGACAGGCTTATTGTTGCTGTGTTCAAAGACGAAAGAATGATAGTTAGCCCGATTATAAAAGAATTTGAAATAAAAGAATACTTAAGCCAAAAAGAATTGCTAAAAGAGCAGTCTTTTTTAAAGATAAGGAAAGGGGTCAAAGTTGTATCAAACAACCCTGATCACAAAGGAGTCATAAAAATTGAAATGACCCCATTTAAAAATTTATTAGTGACTACATCGCCAAGAGCTGAGACAAAAAAAGAGGATGGCAAGCAATACTTGATTTGGCAGATTGAGCTTGGCAAAGACAAGTCAATGATTGTTTACACTACTGAGAATTACAGGCCTATTGTTGTTATTGTTGTTTTAGCAATTGCTGCTGTAGTTCTTTACTTCCTCTTTAGAAGCCCTATCACAGTGAGAAAAGGGATAGCAAATATCGGTATGAGCGAAGGTGGCATTTCAGAAGCAAAGGTTGTTGTCAGAGTTAAAAATAGAAGTGCAAAACAGCTAACTAATATTGAGGTTATGGACAGTCTTCCTCATATAGCTCATGTTGAAAAAGAGCTTTCAATTGGCTCAATGCAGCCTCATGCTGTTTTAACGCACCCAAAAAAGGGAATAGTAATAAAATGGACTATAGAAACCTTAGAGCCTCGTGATGAGAGGGTTTTATCTTATAGAATGAAGTCAAGACTTGCTATACTTGGTGAGTTTAATCTGCCTGCTGCAAACGCAAGAGCCAAAATTGGAGATAAGGTTGTGATAAGCAATTCTAATAGAGTTACAGTTGGTGGATAATTTGATTTTAATATATTTCTTAATTTAATCAAAACAATTAATGAAAAACACAATAAAAATTTAACCCAATCAAAATCAATAATTAAAAATAATCAAAAAACGAGAGCGACTTTCAGATTTAAATGTGAAGAAAGTGAACCGCTTTTAATGTTTTTATTGAATGAATAGGCGAGGCGAAAATTATTGGCAAAGTAAATTTTCGCCGAGTGTAACTAGTGCGAGCGAAGCGAGCTGATTGAAATTTTTATAATAAGTCTAACTTACCTGAACCTTTTACACAAATATTTATAAATCGAAAACTAATATCATTCTTTATCCCCACGTAGCTCAATGGTGGAGCGCTCGGCTGTGAAACTTTAATAGAAGTTTGGCCAAAGATGCACTCTAAGACCTTAAGCTATTAGCGAGGAATGATAGAGAGCCAGTCGTTCCCGGGAGGTCGCTGGTTCAAATTGCGGAAAGTGAGCATGCTACCGCATGCATGTCCGGCCGTGGGGATATTTTTACAAAAACTCGCCCAACCCTTTTTGTGTTATTTTTTGTTCAATATTTTGTTCCTTGTATTTTACAGAATTTTCGCCATCAAAAATTGGCACTCCATACATTCCATCATAACCTGGCTTAAAAGGAATTTTTTGATTTCTGTTTCTTATAATGTTTTCAGCAATTTTTTCTGTTGTTATTTTTTTTAGTTTATTTTCTTCTGCTTCCAACAAGACATTAAGCTCATTTCCAAATGAATTAATCAATTTGTGATATTCTTCCCACACCTGTTTAGAACTTACAGCGTGTCCTGTTGTCCCAGCTATCACCTCTGATAAAGGTATTAAATTCTTAAAAGGAACAGCATTTTTTGGCACAAAGCCTTCTTCTCTGTCAGCGAGCATCTCAACTCTTTGAGCAACTCCAATTGTTAATGGTTTTCTGCATTTTGGACATATGTTTTTCAATTTAATAGATTCTTTTGGATTTAAACAAACATTACAGTTTCTATGTCCAGTATAATGATATTTGCCTTCATGAGGCCACATTTCAATTGTTTCAACAAAGTCTTTCTTTTTTCTTATTGCTTGCAATAAATCATCATAGCTTAAATCAATGTCAAAGACATTCGCTTCCCTCCCAAGGCGCCATGGCCAAAACGAATGGGCATCTGAACTGCTTACTAACGTATACTTATCTAGTGAGGATAGACGCCAATTCATAGACGGGTCGCTGGAAAGCCCTGTTTCAATTGCATGAATTTTATGCGAGTATTCCTTAAAGCATTCTTCAACGCTATCAAAACCAGACATGCTGCCAAAGATTCCATACCAAGGTGTCCAAGCATGAGCAGGAATAATTTCAATATCATCATTAATTTCTTTCATCATTTCTACTAATTCAATGCAAGAAAAGCCAAAAATCGGCCTGCCATCATAATCAAGCCTGCCTTTTTTTAACAAAGCAGCATTTATTTGCTCAACAACCTCAAAATTCCTTGCCAGCAATAAAGTATGAACTCTTCTTCCTTTTCCATCCTGGGTGTAAATATTTGAAATCTCTCCTTGAAGAACAAAATGAAAGCCAGATTTAGATGTAAGAACTCCAGAACCATCTTCCTTTAATTCACTCTTCAATTCAGCAAGCCATTTTGGATGCGTAAAATCACCTGTTCCAAGAAGATTGAGCCCTTTTAGCTTTGCATATTTTTCAAGATTTGTAAGATTTAGGCTTGAACTTGTTGCTCTGCTAAAGCGGGAATGGATTTGCAAGTCTGCGATGAGTTTCATGATGTAGAGGAATAAGGTGGTTTATATAAAGTTTTCACAAAAACATTTAAATAATCCCATTAAAATAATTTAATCATGGCAAACAATGATGTTCTTGCAGAATTCAATGCTGCTGAAATTAATCTCTTCAAAAAAGATTTCACTCAAATGATTAAGGTTGGAGCTGAGATTGACAGATATTATGGAGAAGCGCAACATGACTTAGATACTTTAATTCCAAAATATGAAAAATTAACAGAACAATTCAATAAAAAGTACAAAGGGATAAAAATCAAAACTAAAAAAACAATAGATAATTTTAGAGTTAAAATTTTTATAAAAGTCAAAGACATAAAAGAATTCTTTGCTGAAACTGCATCTAGAATTCCAGGCTTAAAGTCGGTCGGAAGAACAAACTTTAACCAAGTTGGTATAAGCGATGCAGAAAAATTTGCAAGATTTCTTGATTCTTTGCTCGACAAGATTTTTATTTCGTATGTTGACCCAGAGATTGGGACGAGCACAATTGCAGCAGAATTTGACAGAAAAGAAAAAATGATTGAACTGATTTATAATCCTGCTGATATTATTAATGAAAATTCTGCTGGCTTTAAGATATGCGCTTTTTATGCTTTAAAAAACGGCTTTGATAGAAAAATTGAGGTTTATGGTGATGCATCAACTTTTGGATTTTATAATTTGCTTGATGAGATAGAGAAAAGGGAATGGTACGATAAGTTTAATCCAAGATGGTTGGAGTGAATTAAATCCCCATCGGCAACTTACCTCCAAACTTCTTCATAAATTTTGAAATATCACCTTTGCTGCCTTTGAACATCTTAACTACTTTCTTTGATTGTTTGTATTGTTTGATTAATTCTCTGATTTCATTTGTTGGAATCCCGGACCCTTTTGAAATCCTTTCTATCCTTGAGCTGTCTATTATTTCTGGATCTTCTAATTCTTTTTTGGTAAAGCTATTCATTGCTACTCTCCACTTTTTTAATTTGTCTTCTTGAACTTGCAGCATTTCTTTTGGCAGTTGCAATTGTGAGAAACCAGGAATCATTTCTACAATTTGGCTTAAAGGACCCATTTTGCTCATTGCTTCCATCTGCTCGTATAAATCAATCAAA
>CAZUSQ010000011.1:7424-12224 GCA_964622655.1 uncultured Methanosarcinales archaeon | reverse complement strand
CTTGTAAGATTAAGAAAGAGAAAATAAAAAAAGAAAAAATTAAGCAAGTCCCTATTTTGGTTTGACTATCGCATAAGCAGGTTCAAACCCTTCAATAGTTCCCTTTGTTGCATACCACTCTTTTGCTTTTTGTAGATAACTAGTAATAGTTCTACCTGAGTTTGCCACTGCTCTCTCAATTGTTTTTGCGCCTTCTATCAATGGAATTAAGTACTTTTCTGAAACTGTTGAAGCCATACCCTTACCAAATGATTTAACTCTATCTAAAGTTGATGTTAAAAGTCTTCCTTGACCTCTTTCAACTACATAGTTATCAGGTATTGTAATATATTGGTTGATTAAGGCTTCTCTTACTTCTCTCCTAAGTTTGCCATTTTCAACAATGTTGCTTTGGCTTTCAAAAAATCCCTGTAATCTTGTATAATCGGGAATCCACTTTGGATCTCTATTATCCGGATTCAAATATTTGCCAACCACTCCTTTAGAACCATCTAGTAACTGATTTATAAGTAAAGGAATATCAGGTTGTCCCTTTTGGTCTCCGTCCTTTAAAGTAGGTACTTCTAAGCCTTCAATAAAAGACGCTATTTCTTTTTGGTAATTTACGTTGCTAACTACCTCGTTACTTAACATATCCTCAAGACTTGGCGTTGCAGATTTTTGTGTCATTTTCTTTTCCACCCCTTGTTTTTGTATGTTTTATTTTTGTTATTTATATACTTTGTTTATAATTTGTTACTACGATATAATAATAACACTTATATTTAAACTTTTCGCTTCTGGAGTATATACGTTAACTCACCCCTTAAGAAGCCAATTTGTTACTACTTATCAATAATGAAACTTATATATAAATCTTTCGGTTTGATACGTAAGTGTAATTTATTTTCTATATTGAAAGAAAGTCTTTATTCTTACTATTTAAATATGGTTTTTGAAAATAATTTATTTCACAAACTCAACATTGTCCATGTCTTCGAAATCTTTGTCTCCTGTGAGAAATCTGATACCTAACCTTTTTGCAACAGTATAACCTATAGAGTCGGGAATTGATAAATGTTTATAAATTATTTTAAAATTCATTGCGTTTTTTATGTCATCTAGACTAATATCAACTGCATACTGATAATATTTTTCTGTATAATTATTTGAGGCTTCCTTGCTCATCTTTTTTTTCAAACCATAATTCAACTCTGCAAGATTAAATATTGTAGTTATAACTTGAGATTCTGTATATATATTATATTTTGGATTGCCATTTATTATTTCAAAGAAAGCATATGTATCAAAGAAAAATACATCGTCTTCCATATTAACAGTTATTATTCATCCCAACTTTCCTTGTCGATCTCATCTAACATTTCTTGTGTTGTCTTCTTGAACTTAAAAGTACCAAAAGTTTCTTTCAAAACATTAGTCCTTTTAATAATTAAAAGATTTATTGTTTCATTCTCTTTAATCCCCTCTTCCTTTATTTTTTCTTTAGGTATTACTACTCCAAAGGATCTTCCCCATCTTCTTACTTTAGTTTCTACTTCAATCATGATTATACCGATATAACCAAAGTATATAAATCTTTTTATCTTCCATATTGAAAATAATCCAATGTAAAGCAAGCAAACATTTATAAATATATAGAATTTACAATAAGCGGGGGTTCTTTTCATGGCTAAGAAGAATAAAAATCAGTACAAACAAGCTAAAGAAAATAACAAAAATCCTCAAGTTGCTGTTGAGGCAAAGGAGCTGGAAGCTATTTCTAAGCTTCCAAATGATGTGCAGGAAAAGCTGAAGACAATAAAGACCAAGCTTGAAAAATTTCAAAAAAAGGTTCTTGAAAAGTTTGACAAATATATTGTTGGAATTGCCTTAATGCCTCCTCCAAAGCCAGAAGAGTTGCAACAATTGCAGCAAATACAATACCCACAAATACAGCAACCCCTGCAACCAGTTGAACCAAAACCAGAAGACAAAGATAAAATTCATGTTCTTATTTTAGTTGACGATTCTGACAGCAGAACAATGTCAAAGATTGAGCTAAAAGACAAGCTAACAGCAATAATAAGCAGCATAGCAACAGAGATTGATCCTAACCTTACACCACAAACATTAATTCTTTCAGAGCTATGGCAGAATTGCTTTGATGGAAAATACGAGTTATTGCAGCTAATTGCTTTATCTGCCCCAATACATGACACAGGAATGCTGCAAGCAATTAAAATTGCAGAAATTCACAAAACAATGGTATTAAAGAAATTTGAAAAATACATTGTTTCTTATGTTTTAGCAGGCTCGTTAGTTCAAGGAAAAGCAACTCCAACAAGCGACATAGATGTGTGGATTGTAATAGACGATACAGATGTAAAGAAGATGACTAGAGCAGAATTAAAAGACAAGCTAAGAGCCATAATAATTGGTATGGGAATCGAAGCAGGTGAATTAACAGGCATTAAAAACAAGCTCAACATCCAAGTTTACATTTTGACAGATTTCTGGGATTCTTTAAGAGAAGCAAATCCTGTGATATTCACATTGCTTAGAGATGGTGTTCCATTTTTTGATAGAGGCATTTTCATGCCTTGGAAGCAATTATTGAAAATGGGCAAAATAAAGCCGAGTGCAGAAGCAATTGATATTTTCATGGGCTCAGGCGAGCAAGTAATTAGAAGAGTACAGCTAAAGCTTAATGAGATTGGAATGGAAGATATTTATTATGCATTATTAACTCCAAGCCAAGCTGCATTGATGCTTTATGGAGTTGCGCCTCCAAGCCCAAAAGAAACTGGTTCTTTAATAAGGGATATATTTGTCCATAAAGAAAAATTATTGGAAGAGAAATTTGTCAAAATTCTTGAAAGAGTTGTTGAAATAAGAAAAGCAATTGAGCATGGCGAAAAGAAAGATTTAACAGGCAAAGAAATTGACGAGTTATTAAGTGATGGAGACAAGTTTCTAAAAAGAATCAAAAGGCTATTCACACAAATTGAAAGAATTAGAGATGAGCGAGAAATGCTCAACATTTATGACACAATAACAACTGTCATTAGAGATGTTTTAAGGCTTGAAGGCATGGAAAAAGTAAGAGACAACGAAATCCTTAATGTCGTTGAGGACAAGCTTGTTTCAGAAGGCAAGATGCCATCAAAGTTTTTTAGAACGCTACAAGAAATTATGAAAGCAAAAAAAGACTATGATGAAAAGAAATTATCAAAAGTTGAAGTAGAGAAAATACACCAGGAAGCAGGCGCATTGATAAAATATCTTGTTGAGCATATGCAAAGAAAAAAGGTAAGAGAGCTTGATAGGATAAAAATAAGAGTTAAGCATGGCAACAAATTTGGAGAAGTAATTCTTCTTGGCAATGAGGCTTATATAACTCATGACATTGATAATCCAGAAAAAGAAATTGACAAAGCAAGAATAAAAGAAGATGGTTCACTTGATACAATTGAAAAAAGTTCTCTTGAAGAATTGGAAAAAGCAATTGCTAAAATTGAAATTCCACAAAGAACATCAATAAAAGAGCCAATTTTTGAAGACTTGAAAAGAATATTTGGCAAAGATGTTGAGATTTTGATGAATTATTGAAATCAAAATAATTTCTAACATATCTTTTCAAAAATATAACTAATAGAAACATATATAAACATCAAAATCTATTCTTTCTTCGGTGGATTTGATGAAAACTGGCTACAGAGTTTATGATTGCATTACTACAAAACCAATTTCTGTGACATCAGATACTTCTTTAGAGGAATGCGCAAAAGTAATGGCACAAAACCATGTTGGTGCATTAGTAATCAAAGACAACAATCAATCTAAAGGACTTATAACAGAGCAAGACATTGTAAGAAATGTTATTGCAAAAGGAATAAATCCATTGATTAAAAAAGTAAAAGATTTTATGGAAACAAAATTAATTACAATAAAATCAAGCGATGATATTTATGATGCTTTGATAAAAATGCGAGATTACAACATAAGACACTTGCCTGTTGTTGAAAATGGCAAGATGATTGGCTTGTTAACCTTAAAAGATGTTCTAAAAATTGAACCAAGTTTATTTGAGCTTCTTGTTGAGAAATTTGAGTTAAGGGAAGAAACAAGAAAGCCAATTAACAGAATAATACAAAGAGAAGCAATCTGCCAGGGCTGCGGTGCTTATGCCGAAGACATAAAAAAGGTCAAGGGTTCTTTATTGTGCGAGAGATGTGCTGCTGAAATGGCTTAAAACCAAAATATTTATAAAATAAACAAGCTTACTTTTCACTACCCATAGGGTATACTTTTTCTCAAAAAGCCACTTTTTGACCATTTTCCTATACTGAAATCATAATGTTTATATACTATCAATTATGACTTCTTATTTTTGATATGGACTTTAAAAATCGAGATATAATCTCAATAAACGATTTCTCTAAGGATGAGCTTTTGCACATTCTTAAAGTTGTAAAACAAATAGAGCAAAAGCCAAAAACTAATCTGCTCAAAGGAAAAATTCTTGCAACATTGTTCTTTGAGCCCTCAACAAGGACAAGGCTAAGCTTTATTTCAGCGATGGAGCAACTCGGTGGCACAGTAATTGGCTTTTCAACAGCAAATGTGACCTCAATTCAAAAAGGTGAATCCTTATGGGACACTATAAAGATGACAGAGCAATATGCTAATGTTATAGTGATAAGGCATCCTTTGGAAGGCTCTGCAAGGCTTGCTGCAGAAGTAGCCTCTATTCCTATAATTAATGGTGGTGATGGAAGCAATCAACATCCCACACAAACAATGCTTGATTTGTATACGATA
>CAZUSQ010000011.1:1722-7414 GCA_964622655.1 uncultured Methanosarcinales archaeon | reverse complement strand
CTTGAAATATGGAAGAACAGTGCATAGCTTAGTAATTGCTTTATCTCACTTTAATCCAACTTTCTATTTTATTGCTCCAGATGAGCTGCAGATTCCTGAGAGCTATACAGATGAACTTTTCCAAAAAAAAGTGAAATACTATAAAACAGCTGATTTAACAAGGTTCAGCAAAGAGCTTGATGTTCTTTATGTTACACGAATACAGAAAGAAAGGTTTCCAGATCCATTGGAATATGAAAAGTTCAAAGGAATTTACAGAGTTGATGAGGCATTCTTACAGCATGTAAAAAAAGAATTAAAAATAATGCACCCATTGCCAAGAGTTGATGAAATTGATAAAAGTGTTGATACAACAGAGCATGCTGCTTACTTTGAGCAAGCTGCAAATGGAATTCCAGTAAGAAAGGCGTTATTGGCTTTAGTATTAGGAAAAATAAAATAACATGGCAAAAAGAAAAGCTAAAAAAATAAGGAAATATAGCAAAAGAAAAGGAAAAATTAGGGCTAAAAAAGTAACTTCAGTTGCTAAAGAAGAATCAAAAAAAGAACTGAAAATTAGTGCTATAGAAGAAGGGACTGTTATTGACCATATTCCTACAGATGCAACTTTTAAAGTTGTTGAAATTCTTGATTTGGAAAACCAAAAAGGAATTGTTTCAATAGCAACTAACTTGCAAAGCAAAAAAATAGACAAAAAAGCAATTATAAAAGTTGGAGGAAAAAGCTTAACCCAAAATGAAGTCAATAAAATAGCAATTGTTGCTCCAGAAGCAACTGTTAATATAATCAAAAATTACAATGTCAAGGAAAAAATAAAGGTAAAAACCCCTGAAGTGATTGATAATGTTGTTAAATGCTCAAACCCAGTCTGCATAACAAACAACGAGCAAGTTCCAACAAAATTTTATGTTATCAAAAAAGATCCTTTAAAGATTAAATGCCATTATTGCGAAAGAAGCATGGGAAAAGAAGATATTGAGATAATATAAAACAACCGTTCCGTCAGTTGACGACGGAAAACTTTTTACGAAAAAGTTTTATCAAAAATGTACCATCTTCAATGGCACAGAAAAATGTATAGGCGAGGTGGAGTGAGTTGTGAGCGAGTTCTTCGCTCACTCGCATGTCACTGTGCCACCGAGCACTAAAATTTGGCGAAGCCAGATTGAAGTTTGATATATTTAAAAATTAATCTTCAAAATTCAAAATGCTACAAACAAAGCTATGCAATATAAAGCTAAAAAATCCTACAATTCTTGCTTCTGGTATTTTGGGTGTGACAAAAGAGAGTGTTGATAGAATTGGAAAAGCAGGGGCAGGTGCTGTTACACTAAAATCCTTATGCCATGAGGAAAGGCAAGGTAATGCAAATCCAACAATGTTTGCTTACAATGGTGTTTTTCTTAATGCAGTTGGTTTGCCTGGACAAGGCATTGACTCTGCAATTAAAGATTTTGGAAGATTGGATAACTTAAGTGTTCCAGTTATTGGAAGCATTTACGGCTATAAGATTGAACAGTTTGGAGAAGTAGCAAAAAAAATGGCTTCTTTAAAGCCAGCAATGATAGAAGTTGATATTTCGTGCCCTCATCTTGATTATGGCAAGCCATATTATGCTGATACAGGTTTGACAGCAGAAGTAACAAAAGTTGTAAAGAAAAATGCTGGAAAAATTCCAGTTAGCATAAAGCTAAGCCCAAATGTTTATGATATAAAGGAAATAGCCCATGCTGCTGAAAGAGCTGGAGCAGATGCAATAACTGCAATTAACACAGCAAGCGGAATGGTAATTGATGTTGATGCAAGAAAACCAATCCTCGACAATAAAATTGGTGGAGTTTCAGGGCCTGCTTTAAAGCCAATTGCAGTAAGATGCATTTACGAAATTTATGAAACAGTAAAAATTCCAATAATAGGAACAGGCGGTGTTACTTATGGCAAAGATGCTTTAGAAATGATAATGGCAGGCGCAACAGCTGTTGGCATTGGAACAGGCATTTACTACAGAGGAATTGGAATTTTCAAAAAAGTTTGTGATGAAATGATTGCTTGGATGAAAAAGAATAAAATAAAAATTTTGACTGATATAAGGGGTGTGGCGCATTAATGATTAGATTTAGTTCAATAAAGGAATGGAAAAATTACTGCTTCGCAACCCACAAAAACTATCTCAGAAACAAGTATTTTATGTGTTGGAGCAAGAAAAAAAACGTCAATGTTTTCAACTACGCTTTATTAAGAGAGGAAGATGTTAATCAAATAAAAAAATCAATAGAAAATGCATTAAGGCTTTGCAATAATGATTTCAAAATTAGTATGTTTAAGCGAAGATTTAATGAATTGGATTTTGCTGTTAAAAGCGGAAATATAATTGGAAGGAAAATTTTGGATATGGTAAAAAAATCAAGAATTAAGAAAAAAAGCTGCAACGCTGAAATTTTTCTAGTCAACAGAAAGGCAAAGTCAGGCAAGGTTCTGCTCAAATACGGGGATGCTTTGACTTATGTTTCAGACGGCGTTATAATCTTTACTTTTGACCCCTCAATCAAATATCCGAAAAGATTTTTTAGGGACACAGTAGCGCATGAGGTATACCATCTTCTGGGCTTGAACATGCATCACAACGATGCAGAAGTCAATGGGTACGAAAAACTTTCAAGATGCATCATGGAATACAATGCCTCATCAGGACAACTTTGCAGAAAGTGCAGAGACGGCCTTAACTCATTTTTGGAAGGTGTAAAATATGCAAGTGAATAAATCAAAATCTGAAACTTGCAAAACAGACATTCCACAAATGCTTGAAATAAGCGATTTTGTTCAAGAAGGCAAAGGACAAAAATCATTTTTCTTCAAACATTCTATTGACTGCAAGCCTGGACAATTTATGATGGTTTGGATTCCAAGCATTGATGAAAAACCAATGGCTGTTTCTTATTGGAACAAAAAGGAGTTTGGCTTTACATCACAAGCAATTGGCAGATTTACTAATGCTTTAGACAAAATGAAAAAAGGCGATAAATTAGGCATTAGAGGTCCTTATGGAAATAGTTTCTCAATCAAGCAAAATGCTTGTATTGTGGCTGGCGGTGTAGGTTTATCATCTGTTTCTACATTAATTGATAAATTAAAAAATCCATTAATAATTTATGGTGCAAGAAGCAAAGAGCATTTGATTTATCTTAAAAGATACAAAAATAAAAATATGATTATTACAACTGATGATGGAAGCTATGGAAGAAAAGGATTTACAACAGATGCATTGCAAGAAGTTTTGTCTCAAAATAAAAGAATTAAAATTGTTTATACTTGTGGACCTGAAATAATGATGAAGAAAATTTTAGAAATATGCAATAAACATAAGATTGAGTGTGAAGCATCACTTGAAAGATACATGGCATGCGGGTTCGGAATTTGCGGAAAATGCATGATAAATGACAAAATATGTTGCATTGATGGTCCTATCTTTAACTCAAAGCAATTAAGCAAAATGTCAGAATTCGGAGATTTTGCAAGATTGAAAAGCGGGAGAAAAGCGACGATAAAAGAATATCATTCAACACACTAAAATGTCAATCCTTACTGCAGAATTTACATAAAAATTATTTAATGCTTTAACTCCTTCTCCATCTTTATCTTCTTAAACTCCTCATTTATCAGCTTATCAAACAACTCAATGAGGCTTTTGACATAAGGATTTTTCATATTCAACTTAAACAATTTGGCATTTCCAATATTTCTTGTATGTACAACTAGCTTTGATTTTTCAATTTGAGGCCATAGCCTAAATAAAGTAACCCTGTTTATTCCAGCACCTTCAGCTATGTCACCAATGGAATGGTCAAGCTCTCTGCCTTCCAATAAATACTCTAAAACCCTTACTTTTGGTGTGTCTCCAAATAATTCCCTAAAAATTGTTGGCTCATCTTGAAATCTCATATTAACAATAAAAATTAGCTTATATATAAATGTTTCTATTTTGCAATACTAATATTACAAATTTGTAACATATTTTAGAAGTTTTTAAATATTTATAATAAATCTACAAACAAATGGCAAAATTTGACAAAAGAGAAATTCTTAATATCCAAAAGAAAATGATAAGAATGCTCAAAAACAAAAAGAAATTTGGTGGTGCACATACAGAAACTATTCACTTAAGAAATTGTGTGCCAAAGCATTTAAGAGGAGAAAAAATTATTGATATAGCAATAAAAGAGTTATTTAATCAAGGAATATTAATAAACAAGCAATCTACTAGTGAAAAGCATTGCAGTTTGAATACTGAAAAATTAAAAGAAATAGAACAAATCGAGCAAAACTAAAATGTCACTCTTAATAAAAAATTGCAGAATTTATATTAATGAAAAAGTATTCCAAAAAAATATTTTAATCAAAAAAGATAAAATTTCAAAAATAACAAACAAAGAGCCAAAAGCAGAGCACATAATTGATGCAAAAAACAATTTTGTTTTGCCTGGTTTAATTGATGTGCATGTCCATTTCAGAGAGCCAGGCTTAACCCCCAAAGAAGATTTCTTAACAGGCAGCATGGCAGCAGCAAAAGGAGGTGTTACAACAGTTTTAGATATGCCAAATACAATTCCACCTACAATAACAATTGCAGCTTTGGAAGAAAAAAGAAGACTTGCAGCAAAAAGTATTGTTAATTATGGCTTTAATTTTGGAGCGACAAATGATAATATAGCAGATATAGAAAAAGCAAAAAATATTGCAGCTGTAAAATTATACATGGACTATACAACTGGCGATTTAAAAGTTAGCGATTTTGAAACAATCGCCGATATTCTAAAAACATCAAAATTAACGATAATTCATGCAGAAGACGAGCATGTTAAAAATGCAATTGATATTCTAATCAAAAACAAAATAAAAAACAAAGTTCATTTTGCTCATATTAGCTCTCAAAGAGAATTAAATTATGCAAAAAACAATAAGGTAAAAAAACAAATTACTGTAGAAGTAACTCCTCACCATCTGTTTATGAACGAAAAGGATATACAAAACTTAGGAGCTTTTGCAGAAATGAAGCCTAGATTAAAAACAGAGCAAGACCAAAAAGCATTATGGCACGGCATTAAAAATGGAACTGTTGATATTATTGCTAGCGATCACGCACCTCATCTAAAGGAGGAAAAAGAACAAGCAAATTATCCATTTGGAGTTCCTGGCGTAGAAACTATGCTCCCACTATTACTCGACGCTTTTAATAGTAATAAAATAGATTTACCAACAATAATTAAGCTTTGTTGTGAAAATCCAGCTAAAATTTTCAAAATAAAAAATAAAGGCTTTTTGAAAGAAGGCTATGATGCTGATTTAATAATTGTTGATTTAGACAAAAGACAAGCTGTAAGAAATGAGGATTTATTAACAAAATGCAAATGGTCACCTTTCGAAAGCAAAATATTAAAAGGCTGGCCTGTAGCAACAATTGTAAATGGAGATGTTGTTTATGATAATGATGGAGTATTTGATATAAAAGCAAGAGAGGTAGAATATGTCAGATAAGATAGCTGAAATATTGCTTAACGTTAATGCTGTAATGCTTTGCACAAAGCCACCATTCAGATGGGCTTCTGGAATTTTATCTCCAATTTATACAGATAACAGACTTTTGATGAGTTATCCAAAAGAAAGAGAATTTATTATAAATTCTTTTATAAAATTA
>CAZUSQ010000011.1:0-1712 GCA_964622655.1 uncultured Methanosarcinales archaeon | reverse complement strand
CGGTTTTGCAGCAACTGCAACTGCAGGCATCCCATGGGCCGCTTGGCTAAGCCAGAAATTGAAAAAACCAATGGTTTATGTAAGAAGCGAAACAAAAGAACATGGAAGAGAAAATTTAGTTGAAGGTAAAGTAGAAGAAAGCAAAAATTACATCGTTGTTGAAGATTTAGTAAGCACTGGAAGTAGCTCAACTAATACAATAAATGCTGTTAGAGAAAAAGGAGGCATTGTCGAGTACTGTATTGCAATCTTCACTTACGAACTTGAAAAAGCAAAAATGAATTTTGAAACAGCAAATGTTAAATTATTAACATTAACAAACTTTACAAGCCTAGTCAAAATTGCATTGAAGAAAAAATACATTTCAAAAGAGCAATTAACTCATATTATGGATTGGAAAAAGCATCCGGAAGGCTGGGTTGCTGTTTAATTAAAATTTAATATACAATAAAAACAAATCAATAATAAAAAAATCCAAAAAAACGAGAGCGACTTTTGGATTTACAACAAGATGAAAGTAAACCGCTTTTGATATTATCGTTAAATGTATAGGCGAGGCGTCCTGATGTGGCAGGACAAGGACGCCGAGCACTAGAATTTGTTGCTAAGCAACGGATTGAAGAATTAAAAACTAAATTTAAAATTGTTTATTAAAATGCCAATAATCAAACTAAAAAAATCAGTAATACCAAGCTGTGATGTGGATAGTTTGGAAAAGCTAAGCAAATTAGTGAAAGCAACTTGTTCTGTAAAAGGTATTGGCGCTTATAAAATTGGTTTTGAGCTTGTAATTCCTTCTGGAATTGAAAAAGTTGTGAAGACAATAAGAAAAATAACAAAACTGCCAATAATTTATGACCATCAAAAGGCTGGAACTGACATCCCTGAAATGGGAGAAAAATTCATGAAAACTTGCAAGTTTGTTGATGCTGTCATTTTATTTCCACAAGCAGGTCCTGAAACAGAAGTTGCTTGGATTAAAGCAGCTCAGCAGACAAAAATGCCAGTTATTATTGGTGGAGAGATGACACATCAAGCTTATCTGAGAGAAGCAGGTGGCTTTATTGATGATAATGCACCCAAAAGAATGTATGAAATCGCAACTTCAATGGGGGTTGAAGATTTTGTGATTCCAGGCAACAAACCAGAAAGAGCAATGGAATATGTAAAAATAATAAAAAACAAAATCAAGAATCCGGTTTTTTACTCGCCTGGCTTAATAACCCAAGGTGGCAATATTAGTAACTTAGCTAATAAACTAGACTCGTGGCACGCTATTATTGGAAGGGCAATTTATGGAGCAAGAGATATGAGGAAAGCTACAGAGGAATTGACGAAAGAATTATAAAGTTTGAAATCATTAAACAAACGAGATAAATGAAACTCAAGTATTTATTTATCATAACATTAATTTTTATTATTAGTTGTAATCAACAACAAGAACAAATTCAAATTGAAACAACTGGGGTGGTTGATATGAAATTAACAAGCTCTGCATTTGCAAATAATGGTGCAATACCATCTGAATACACTTGCGATGGTGATGATTTAAGCCCACCATTGAGCATAAGTGATGTTCCAAGCAATGCAAAAAGCCTAGCTTTAGTAATGGACGATCCTGATGCGCCTGTTGGCACTTGGGACCATTGGGTTGTTTTTAATATACCAACTTCAATAAATGAAATACTAAAGGGAACTGAGCCAGATGGTGC
>CAZUSQ010000010.1:9528-12304 GCA_964622655.1 uncultured Methanosarcinales archaeon | reverse complement strand
TATGTTACTAGCGAAAGCGTTACAGAAGGGCATCCTGATAAGATTTGTGACCAGATAAGCGATGCTATTCTTGACAATTTATATGTGCAAGACCCTTATTCTAGAATTGCTGTTGAGTGCTTAACAACTACTGGCTTAATTGTGGTTGCAGGAGAGGTAACAACAAAAGGCTATGCTGATATACAAGGCATTGCAAGAAGGGTTTTGAAAGAGATTGGCTACACTAATCCTGAATTTGGAATTGACTGCAATGATGCTGGTGTGTTAGTAAGCATACATGGGCAAAGTCCAGATATTGCACAAGGAGTTGACGAAAAATCAGATAAAGAGCAAGGCGCTGGCGACCAAGGAATGATGTATGGTTTTGCTTGCAATGAAACTAATGAGCTTATGCCATTGCCAATAATGTTAGCTCATAAGCTTACAATGAAGCTTGCAGAATTAAGGAAAAGGGGTATTATTTCTGATTTGGGACCTGATGGCAAATCCCAAGTAAGCGTTGAGTATCATGATGGTGTGCCAAAAAGGTTAAGCGCAGTTGTTATCGCACAGCAACATTTGGACAACATAAGTGAAAATGAGTTAAGAGAAGAAATAACAGAAAAAATAATCAAGCCAGTTTGTGACAAGTTCCTTGACGAAGATACTAAAATTTACATTAATGCAACTGGCAAATTTGTAATTGGTGGCCCAGAAGGCGATTCAGGAGTTACAGGAAGAAAGATAATTGCTGACACTTATGGTGGGGTTGGCAGGCATGGCGGTGGAGCATTTTCTGGCAAAGACCCAAGCAAAGTTGACAGAAGCGGTGCTTATGCTGCAAGATATGTTGCAAAGAATATTGTGGCAGCTGGCTTGGCTGACAAATGCGAAGTGCAATTGAGCTATGCAATTGGTGTTGCACAGCCAACATCAATAAATGTTGATACTTTCGGAACAAATAAAATTCCAGAAGCTAAAATTGTTGAGTTAGTAAAGAAACATTTCAAGTTAACTCCAAAAGGTATAATTGAGCATTTAAACTTACGCAGACCAATCTACAGGAAAACATCTGTTTATGGGCATTTTGGCAGAGAAGATCCAGACTTTACATGGGAGAAAGCTGATATGGCAGAGATTTTAAGGGAGGAAGCTGGTGTTGAAAGCGAGCGAGAGACAAAGCACATTGCAAAGCCGTTAAAGGCTGAGGCTAAAGTGATTTATTGATTTTTATGTTTAATTTTAATCCCAGCCAAATGGCACTACTTTTATTTTTCTTCCTTTGAAAGTTTTTTCAATTGCACTTTTTATTATGTTTCGACGAACTTCCCAGTATACTTTTTCTTTTTGAGGGATACGGTCGTAACCGTATCTTACATCATACCAGTAAATTGAAAGAATGTCGTCAAGTGGCACACCCTGCAAGTCTATCCATTCTCTTCTGAATGGAATTATCATCAAAAGCTCATATTCAATAGGGGGCTTTCCAGGCAATGGTGGTGTCTTATGATTAAATTTGAATGGTTGAAATCCCAATTTTGCTTGCACTTTAAGAGGTAAATACGGATCTTTTAGCTTATACCTTTCCATAAATGTTTTTAATTGCACCTTGCTCATTCTTCTAGGGTCATTTGTATCCACAAGAATTGCATCAACATTATCAACTCCGTAATGTTTGGCATCTCTTTTCATTATTACTAACCTGCGCTCAACTAATTTGTTCAGTATTCCCCTATCTCTGTATCTTTCATCAATAGTGGTCCACCAACCATGTGCATAACAAATTTTTCTATCTTCTATAAAAGTTGTACTGAATAATGTTAATCCGATTACCTCATCCCCAACAAAAGCGATTACTAAATGGGCTCTGTTGTCTCCTTCTTTAATGCTGAGTTTGACTCCCTCATATTCTAAGAATTCTTTTAAGTCATAATAACCCTCAATTTCAACTTGAGGAAACGAATTTTTGTATAACCGATAGAATTTATTGAAATTTCTCGACCTCAAATCTGTTACTTCATAGATAATTACACCTGTTGTAATTTCTTTAATCTCGCCTCTGGGCTTGAAAACTACCCTAGTTTGCAAGCCAAATTTTTTCTCATATCCCAAAAACTGATTTATAATTCTTATCACCAAGATAAGGTTTTTCTTTAATCTATGGTCAAGACTTGTTTCGCTCAACAAAAGATGGTAAATTCCCTTTTTTTGAGTTATATCTCTTATTATGATTGCAGCAGCAGTGCCTTTTTTCCAGTTCTTAATTGTATCTATTTGCAATGATATAAGCTCTAAAAGACTCCTTAAGATGTCAAAAAGCTGATTGAAGTACGGTTCTAGCTTTTTAGAATAATAATCTTTATATTCACTCTCATCCATAATCGCTCTTCCCTTTCTAAACTTTACATTTGGATATCCAATCTGATTTAATTTTTCTTTTACGATAAAACGAAAAATGGTCCTATCCTTTTCTTCAAGTCTAAGAATACGCCCAATTAAGCGCAATAATTCATGATTTAGTTCTAATACTTTCTTGACGTCAATCTCTACATTAGCTAAAAGCCCTTTGTTCCATTTCTTCATTATTCCATTTACTATGTTGATTTTCTCTTCATGCTTCCTCAAGAATTCCTCAAGCAACTTTGACTCTTCTTGGATGTCAGAAAAAAGCTCTTCAACCTCGTCTTTTTTCTTTTTTGAAACCAATCGAGAAAATATGCCCATATGCTCAATCTAGAAAAGGGAGATTTAAATAGTTTCCCATTTAGCAAGTGTCAACTATTTTTTCTTCAACCTT
>CAZUSQ010000010.1:0-9518 GCA_964622655.1 uncultured Methanosarcinales archaeon | reverse complement strand
AATAGGCCAAGCTATTGTTGCATCGCATAGAACTTCCGCATATCTGCCTCCTCTCGATTTTGGAAGTATTTTTCCCCAGGAAACGCTTTCAGAGTAAGTGCATCCTGACAAGCCTCCCCAATGGACTGGCTCTGGGCAAATTCTGACAGCATAGTGAAATGGCTTAATGTAAGGGTTGTTGAGGTCTGTAACGATATATTTTGAAGGGTCTTCCTTATCAACAAATTTGAATCTTACATAATCCAGATAGGGAGCGACTTGTTGCGCCCAGTTTCTTGGGACACCGCCACCAATTGTAAATATGCCTGTCTTTTTTGCTCTGAAAATCAAGGCGGCGTAATGTTCTAAGTCTAGAAACTCGTCAAAGTAAAGCATTGGTTTTTCGTCTATTTTTCTTTGTCTGTTAAATAACGCGAAATCAAGCCCCATTTCAGAATCTGAAAAAGCAGGAATGAAGATTGGAACATTTTTTTGGTAGGCAGACTTGAGGATGCCTCTTCCCTTTGTTATCTCATTTAAGTACTTGCCCATCTCTTGACATATCATGTAGCTGCAAGTTGGCTTGCTTGCGTCGATTCTATTAAGGACTCTCCAGACTATCTTTGTCATTACATCAAAGTTCTCTTCCGGCTCAAGCGTGTCATAAACCCTATTGATTTTCATAGAACGCAGCTTCTCGTCAGGCATGTCAGGGGGGCTTTTATAGTGCGTCATGCCTAAGGATTCGACAAAGCCGTGCGACATTAAAGCACCTGTGGAAACAATGCAATCAACCATGTCATTATCTATCATGTCGCAAATGAGTAAACTCATTTGTGCCATTGTCATTGCTCCGCCTAATGTAAGAACTTTAAAGCAATTCTTGTCGCGCATCATAGCTTCAGTGACATCGGTTGCTTCGCCAAGCTCGCGACCAGTAAAAGCTGTTAGGCTCATTGCTTTTGTCAACTGGTCAAAATTTTTTATTTCTTTGAGGTCAAGGGTTTTGAGCTTTTCAAATTTAAATGAAGAAATATCACGATGTGGTGATTTTGCTTTCTGATGATGTTTTTGCCTCATTTTTGCACCATTTTGTTAATTTTTTCATCAATAAAATGTAAAATCTTTCTTTATAAATTTTGTTAAGTTGATTTATCGATATAGTTTAATAGATATCTTGGCACAATCCCAAGTTTAATGTATTTTTGTTTGAGCTTTTTTGTTAAATACTTGAAATCGCCTATCCTTTTCCTGCAATTTTTACTTCTACAATTGCAAGCAATCTCCCAAAAGTCTTCGTCCATTGTTGTTGAATAATCCCATGTTATTTCTTCTCTCTTTTTGATATTTTTAATTGCCATAAGAAATGCATTTTTACCGTTTATTTTAGGTCCAGAATTTGGATTACATGAATGATTTATGAAATCGTCTATTCTTCCAGAAGGACCCATGTATAAATTTTTGCCGATTTGAACACAATAATCTTCCATTTTAGTGTAATGAGCTGGAAATTGCTCATAAGTTAATAATTTTCCATGAAATTGTATAATCTGCTCATACTTTTTGAAATTCTTATTTGCAAAAACCCCTTTCCCATTTCTAGTCTTTTTTAAAATTAGGGAATCCATTTCAATATTTTGATTAACATTTATTATTCATAAATTTATACCCAATCAGTTTATAGATAATTCTAGCAGCTGTAAAATCTGAGCTTATATCATCTTCATTTGGACATAGCTCAACAACATCAAAGCCAACAACATTTCTTTTCTGACAAACCTTTTTTAAAAATCTTAGAGTTTGATAATAACTTAAGCCACCTGGTTCTGGCGTGCCAACAGATGGCATTATGTTTGGATCCAAGCCATCTAAGTCGAATGTAATATAAACATTTTTTGATAGCATTGAAATTGTGTCATCAAACCACTTGTCATTATCCACAATGCCCTTAGCCCAAAAAACCTTGTAATTTGTTTCTTTTACAAATTCAGCTTCCTCAAAACTTAAGCTCCTTATTCCAACTGGAACAACCGGGCAAATTGCCAATACCCTTTTCATAGCACATGCATGGCTATGCTTGCTTCCTTCAAAATCTTCCCTCAAGTCAGCATGGGCATCAATCTGTAGCACACTTAAATCATTGTAACTTCCCTTGAAAGCTTTTACAATGCCGCTTGTTATCGAATGCTCACCACCAAGAGTAACAATAAATTTATCATCCTTCAGCAAATCGTTTATGTAATTATATGCAATGTCTACCATCAACTCAGGTTTGTCCTTAATTTTCAAGGGTTTTAAAGTGCAAATCCCAACTCCATAAATATTTCCAAGTTCTTCATCATAAAGCTCAACCTCGGTTGATGCCTTTATAATTGCAGCTGGCCCTTTTTCTGTTCCTTTAATATAGCAAGTAGTCTTTTCGTATGGAAAGGGCAAAACCACAACTTTAGAATTAGCGTAATTTGAATATTCATCTGGTATTTCCAAAAAATTTTCTGGCTCTTTTACATATTCCATATTTTAAAATAGGAAGAATGTCACTTTTATAAATCTTTTTGGGCTAATTTAAAGAAAAAGTTATCTAACAGCGGGGCTTAAAATAATCTTTCGTGGAAAATCTGTGCCTCTCTTTAGGCTATGCTTGTCATATTTTGTGGCTTCAAAAGCATCAACAAGGTATTTAATGGCTCTTTCTGCATCGAATTCTCGGCAGGAGAAAATGTCCATGAAAACATAATCCTGGTCAGGAAAGGTGTGTATGCTGATATGGCTCTCAGCAATCATAACAAAACCGGAAACACCCTCTGTTCCATGTGAAAACTTATCCAGCCACTTAACAACATAAGGCAATGTCATCTTAGTCATGTCGATTTTTTCCGGCAGATTATTTAAAATATCATAAATCAATGTTACAGAAGTAAGTTTTCTTTTGTTGCACCCTGAAGCATCGATTGTAACGTGCAATCCAAATTCGCTCATTTTGAATTCAGCTTTTATCCTCTTTTGAATTAAAAAATAATTATAAAGGTAGTATTTAAATCTTTTCTTTTTTTAGAGTCTACGACGATATTTTTTATAAAAAAATTTAAAAATTCTCATATAAAAAAATTTAAAAATTTTTTATTTTTGATTTCTCGACGACAATATTTTTTAGTAATTTATCCAAGAATTTCAAAAATTAATATACCCAAGTAAAATTTCATCTTTTATCTTCTTTATCTATTTTTTCTTGGATTTTTAGTTTCACTTCTTTTTTCTTTTTTAAGTTTTAGTATGTCCACATCACAAAAATAACAATACCACTCATTTTCTGTCAAATTTCTGCCACAATTGGGGCAACGAGTTTTTTCCATTTTATCAAAAGAATGATTTTTAGGAAATGTTGACATTATTTAGGTAAAGGTATAAAATTTTGCAATAACATAAATATAAAAGCCATAGAGACAATGCCACCATAAACTAATTTGTTCCATTTTAATATTTTGTATCCGTCAAAAAGCCAAAATGGAATCATGTTGAACAAGGCAAGCCATGAGTTAATTACAAATCCGTAATACGCCAGTGGTTTGAATAGGTCTGGTAAGTGTGCTAAAAACAATGCCAAAAAACCTAAAGCTAAAAACAAGTTGACAACTGGACCTGCAGCTGAGATTTTGCCATTCTTTTTTTTATTAACACGCCCAGATATCATGACAGCACCTGGAGCTGCTAGGATTATTCCAAAAAACGACATAACTACAGCTAGAAGCAGCATATTATCAAATGACCTGAACTCAGCAAAGCAACCGTATCTTTGCGCGACAACCTTATGTCCAATTTCATGAAGAAGAAAACCAATGCCCACAGTCAATGAAGCAATGATAAATTTTGTGTAAAAATTAGAAGAGAAAATTGAGTTGCCCAATACAATTGCAAATGCTATTGAAATTGCAATCCAAGCTTTAATAAGATCCCTAAGCTCAGTTTCAGAAGTGCTTATATCTCCAAATCTTATTGGTTTCTGGCTGTAATGCATTTTAGAATGAATAGACATCCACAAAAATCTTATGTTTCTCCGTACCTTCTAATTCTTGTATGATTCTTTTGATAACTGTTTTTTCTGGGTCTGGCATTAATTTTACCCTGTTCTTTAAATCTGAAAAGCTTTCAAATGGCTTTTCTTCTCTTGCTTCTATTATCTGCCACATATGCTTTTTCCCTAAACCTGGTAACAATTCGAGCTGATGCATTCTTGTGCTTAAAGGTTGTGCCTTATTAAAAAACTCAACAAACCTTTTCTCATTTTTTTTGATGATGTCTTTAATTACAAATTCTAGTCCTGATTTTGCAGTTGCTGTTAATTTTCCTAATGCAATTTTGCCTACAATATGATGTATTTTATCCCTTTTGCCCTCTCCAATGTACACTTCTTCAGATGGTTGCAAATGAATGCCTTTTTTTGGCACTAGCTCCAAAAGCACAAAATGTCCTTTTCCTATAGATTGGGCTATAGGGGTCTTCATGTACATTGGCCTATCATCGTATGGGTAGCCATTAGGCAAAAAATCCAGCACTATTGCTGTTTCTTCCTTTGATTTTTCATGTTTCTCTGCAGTTTCCATTTTATAAACTTATTGTAGTCGCTAGGTTGCGCAACTCTTTTTTAAGCCCTTTATCCATTCTAAATTTTTTCATTGATATGACTTTTTCATCCATTATTTTAAGCAGTTTGGAACTCTCTTTTGTAAGATGCGATATTTTTTTGTTTATTTTTGTTCTTATTGTTTTATTTTTTTTAAGTTTGCTGAAGATTATTGTCTCTTTAAAGTAAATGTGTTCTAAGTACGATAAAAGTGCGAAGATCCTTGCAACCCAATGCGTGAATATGGGCTCTTTGGTCAAAGCAATAGTTGCAGATTTTGGTGGCGGCAACTTAGCTTCCAGATGTTCTAGAAGCCCTGACCCTTTTCTTAATATCAAGCCCAGGTCTTTAACCTCAAGCCTTTCCTTTTCTAATATTTTTTCTTCCCTGCTAGTATATTCGTTCATTAATTTTTTATCAAGCATTACAACTTCCCCAATAAGTTTGTAGGCAGTATACTCTAATGCTTCCAATTCATCTCTCGCAAGAGTTTCATGCTGCCTTAATCTTGAGCTTTCATTGTTTATTTTTATTTTCGAAAATTTTAAATCCTCCAAAAATGTTGTTTCAAGGTAATAATTTATGTTTCTAAGTTTTATTATTATGTTTCTTATATTACGTAACCTTTTTTTTAGTAAAACAAAGGTTTTTTTATTAAACTTCTTCTTGTCTATTGAAAATGATATTACAATAGCTTCATGCAATTTTTTAATTAAAATATTTTTTTTCTTTTCAACTGATATGTCACGTTTTAACAGTAGCTTATCGATATTTTCAATTTTTGCATAATTTTTATTATTGAAACTCCTTACCTGCGAGTTTAACTGCTTAGTCAGCTTTTCATTTAAGCTGAGATGTTTTTGATTTATTACCACCCTCATTTTTATGTTACAGAAATTTATGTCTTTATAAAGATTACGTAAGGAGCTACTTTTTTTCTAAGAATTCGTTAATTGTGTCAACTATTTTTTTCATTGATTCGTTGTTTACTGTAATTGGATAGCCTTGAAGAATTGCCTTGAGCTCGTTTAAAGTAGTTGGAGCAATATCAATTATTTTATGTATATGCTGTTCTTTTAATCTTGGTATGTTTAGTTTTACTATCTTGTCAAAGAGTTCTTCAGCATTTTTAAGCGTTATAATCTGGTTTAGGTATTCTTCAGTTTTATTTGCTCTAAAATTAAGTTCGTTATCTCTTTTGCTTATTAATTCGAGCTCTTTCTTCAACTGGTAAATGTTTATTGGAGTATCTGAAATAATTTGTGTATCTGTCATTTTAAGCTTTTTTGAGATGTATTGGATGCACAATTAATGTTTTCTCTTTGCCTAAGTCATTAATTGTAACTTCATAGCATCTGCCTCTTTTACCTTTGATGATACCGTTTCTACCCATGAAACGTGGGTGATACATTCCTTTCTGAACAGCAGATTCCACAGTGCGGTAAACCTTATCTCCTATATTAAAAGATTGAAGATACCTAGTAATGCTTATTTTGCCTCTTGAGCGTTTTTCTTTTCTGAACTTGTACCTTGTCTTTCGCCTTATGCCTCCTATTCTCTTGACCATTTTAGTGATTTTAGGATAGGTGAGTATTATAAAAAGGTTTTGGTTGAAATTTTCGCAATCAAATTCCTATTTACCACTCTTCAGAATAGAAAGATTTAAATATCTGCATATGTAAAGAAAAATTGATTTAAAAATAGGATAAAAAGGTGATTTTAATGGGATTTTTAAGCAAATTAAGGGAAAAATTAGGAACAAGCCAAAGTGAGATGTTTGAAGAAGCTGAGCATGGCTATGTTGAGTTAGGAAGCGAAGCTGGTGCTGAAGCAAGATCAAAATTAATGGTTAGGCCTTTTGTAATTGAAGAGTTTGAGCATATTAAGCCAATTCTAGATGCTTTAAGAGAAGGGCACACAATAGCTTTAATTAATATCAAGCCTTTAAAAGACAAGGATTTGATTGAGCTGAAAAGAGCAATTAATAAATTAAAGAAGACTTGCGATGCGATTGAAGGTGACATTGCTGGATTTGGAGAAAATTGGATTGCAGCTGTACCAAACTTTGCTTATATTTACAGAGGCGCGAAGCCAACAAAAGAACAAAGCAAGAAAGTAGAAGGTATGGAAGTGGCTGAGTACGAGGAGTAAGGCTTAGTTTTTCTTTTCATATTCGATTTGTTTTTAAAAAAGGTGTATATAGTGGTGGATGGACTACAAGACGCTTTAGAGAGGAGTGTTAGAAGAGTTAATTCTGGCGATGCAGAACATTTGGTTGAAGAGCGACTAGTTACGCGTACTAATCTAACACAAAGAGCGGTTAATGGTATAGAGTTAATAATAAACTTAGTTTTATCACCCTATCACACTCGTGTACATGGAACATACGAAACTATTAGTAGGTATTTTGGTGCAATTAAAGATTACTTGAATGCAAAAAAATTACAATATGCTTCAGCTTATGCCGAATTTAAGGAATTGATGACTTATTCTGCACAGCGTATAAGAGACGAATTGCTCAGATTTATTAACATTTTAGAAAGGTATTCCAATAGAGAAGCTGAAGAAAGAGACAGAGGCATAGCACATTTCAAAAAAGCTGTAAGGTATTTGAGAGGAAGGGGATATAAAGTGCGTTTCATATTTCCACCAAATAATGGAGAGATAATTGGACGCTTTTTTTATAAAAGAGAAGAAGTAGGCTCTTTTATCTGGGGAGAACTTGGTAAATGTGTAAACTTAAGTAATGATTCTCACTGGAGACTTGTGCGCCCATTGGAAGAAGTAGGGTATCCAGTTAGTAGACAACCTAAATTATAATAAATTCTGAAATTAAGAATTTAAAACCATAAACCATCTTTTCTGGGCTTTTGGAATTTTCTTAATTCCGAAAACTATAAAAATAAATCTTTTTCTTAAATTTTTTATGCATGAAGAAAAGCTAAAAGGAGAGGATTTAGAGCAACAGCCATGCCCTTTGTGCCATCAAAAAACACTAATTCTTACTGAGAGAGAAACTGAAGTGCCTTATTTTGGCAAGGTTTATCTTTTCTCTATGACTTGCAATAACTGCAAATACCATATGGCTGATGTTGAGGCATCTGAGCAAAAAGAGCCTGTAAAGTATGAGTTTGAGATTTCAAGCGAAAATGATATGAAAGTTAGAGTTGTGAAATCTGCACAAGCTATTGTAAAACTGCCACATATAGCAACAATTACACCAGGACCTGCATCACAAGGTTATGTGTCGAATATTGAAGGTATATTGAACAGGGTTAAATACCAAATTGAATCAGCAAAGGAAATGGAAGAAGACGAAGAAGACAAGAAAAAGGCAAAGAATTTATTAAAAAAGATAACAAGGATAATGTGGGGGCAGGAAAAACAGAAGATTATTATAGAAGATCCAAGTGGGAACTCTGCGATAATAAGCGATAAAGCTATCAAAAGTCCATTGAAGGTTAAAGTTATTGAGAAGTAGGTTTTTATTTTATTGTTTTAAAATAATTAATGCGATATGAAGGATAGAAAGATATTAATAAAAACATAAAGTTTACATTAAAAATAACATTCAATAAAAATTATTGATTAAAAAATTTACAATAAAATTAAAAAATCACGAGAGCGACTTTTTAATTCAAAACGTGATTAAAGTAATCCGCTTGTGATTATTTGAAGGCAAAGCATTGGTGGTAAACATTATTAAAATCGGCATAATAGGCGGCTCTGGATTAGAAGATCCTAAAATTTTGAAAGAAGCTAAAGAAATTAATGTAACAACAAAGTTTGGAAATCCTTCAAGCGCTTTGATGACTGGAAAAATAAGCAATGTTGATGTTGTAATAATTTCAAGGCACGGCAAAAAACACATAATCAATCCAACAAATGTTAATTACAGAGCAAACATATGGGCTTTAAAGGAGCAAAATTGTACTCATATAATTGCAACAACTGCTTGCGGTTCTTTAAGAGAAGAGATAAAGCCTGGACATTTAGTTTTTTGCGACCAATTTATTGACAGAACTACAAAAAGAGCATCTACTTTCTATGATGTTGATAAGGTTTGTCATATTCCAATGGCAGAGCCTTTTTGTCAAAAATTAAGAGCTTTATTGGCAGAAACAGCTTCTGAAATGAAACTTGAGCATCACAAGAAAGGTACTGTAATAACAATTGAAGGTCCTCGCTTTTCTACAAAAGCAGAAAGTCACATGTACAGGCAGTGGAATGCAGATGTTATTAATATGTCAACTGTTCCAGAAGTTGTTTTGGCAAGAGAAGCTGGAATTTGCTATGCAGTTGTTGCTATGAGCACAGATTATGACTGCTTTATGGAAGATAGACCGCCTGTTACAATAGACGAAGTTTTAAAGGTTATGAAGCAAAATGCCGATAACGTTAAAAAATTGCTAACTGCTGCAATTCCAAAAATTAATTATGTTGATTGCCAGTGCAAAGAGGATATAAAGACTTCGATCATAGGAAACTAAATTTGTTCCATAATTCTCTAGTACATTCCTTTCTTAAAAAAATTTGTTTCAGCAACAAAATTCCTGGTCTTGTTTTCTATTTCAGCTAATTCTTCCTTGCTTAAAGGCTTGAAATTCCTGGCAAGAGATGCGTTTTGCTCGACTTCTTGGAGAGTTTTGCAGCCAATTATTGCCAAGTCAACTTCTTGGCTTAAGCTAAACTTAAAAGCCTCTTCCATTTTGATTGATGAAAGTGCATGCCCTTGAGAAGTAACTTTCATTGCTATGACACCCATTCCTTTTTTTCTTGCTTGAGGAATTACTGTAGTGATGAAAGGCAGATAATGCGAATCACCTGCATTTGCGCAAAGCAATATTGTGTCAAAATCGTATCTTTTTATGGCTTCAATCAAAATGTCCGGGTCATGATGGCCAGTGATGCCCAAAAA
>CAZUSQ010000009.1:0-12403 GCA_964622655.1 uncultured Methanosarcinales archaeon | reverse complement strand
ATGCAACTGATACTAACAATAATGTAAAACAGAATTCCACATTGCTTGTTGTTGCAGACAGAACTATTCCTGTTGTTAACGCAACTTTAAACAAATCATTGTCAAGCATATTTGAAAATGATGTGATTAATATATCAGCAAATATAACTGATGGGGTTGGGTTGGCAAGCGCAAACTTGACTTACAATATGAGCGCAGTGACTGACGGGCCCGGAATATTGACAAAGATTAACTTCACTGCAAGCGGAACAGCAGCAACTGTGTATAATTTAACCGCAATAACCTGCGGAGCAGGATGCGTCATTAACTTCACTGTTTATGCCACTGATACAAACAACAATGTGAAGCAGAACAGCACATTGATAACAGTTGGCTCTGCTGCAACAGCGCCAATCATAAAACTAAATAACGCAACTGGCTTTGCTCTTGACCCTATTGATGGAGGCACTTCAATAATTTTGCTATCCTTTAATGTTACAGACGCAGATGGTGTTACAACAATAAATGCAAGCAAAGCAATCGTTAATTTAACTTTAGGAAGTGCTGACGGGCAATTTAGGTTTAATGTTTCTGATGCTGGAGGAGAATTTGGAACTTGCTTTAACCACACAGAACCAGGCCCTGGTGCAGAAGCATCAAGAGTTATTATTAATTGCACAGTTTTAATGAGATATTACGACAACACAAGCTCTAACTGGGTAATAAATATAAGCGTACAAGATACAAGCGGATTAACAGCAAGAAATGACACTTTAAAATTCACTTTCAACTCATTGGCTGCATTCAGGATAACCGGCAAAGATGTTCCTGAAAGTGCCAGCTTAAACTTTAGTGAAGTATTCTTAAATGCCCAAAATCAATTGGCAAAAGCGCCATTATTACTAAACAACACAGGCAACAACGACTTTGACCAGATTAACATAACAGCAGCTGCTTTGATTGGAATAACAACTGCATCAGAAACAATTGCAGCAAGCAGCTTTGCTGTCAATATAACAAACAGCTCAACTGGATTGGGGTTGGCTTTGAGCAACTCACCTCAAGTAATACCTGGCATAGACAGCACAGCTAATGCCAGCTTATTGCACGGAGCTGGAATATCAGGAGACAGCGTGCCTTATGGAGGACCAACTATAACAAAAGGGAATCAAACATTGTTGTTCTGGGTTGATGTGCCTGCATCTGGATTAAGCGCGCAAACTTACAACAATACTTGGAACATGACTGTTGTGGATTTACCTTGAATTAGTTAAAAACAGAAATTTTTAAATATATTTGGTATAATTAATATATATAATTTAAAAATAATATGAATTGATGAAGAATGATTAAAACAAAAGAATTAAAATTATATATAAAGGATACAACCAAATTTAAGAAAGAAATAATCTTTTAATATCTGCTGTAACTGTGATTAATTTGCCGTAGATTAAGAATATCTTAACTTGTTATAAAAAATCTTCATTCTATAAATATATTGTAGGCATAAATATTTTCGCAGTTGTTGATTAATTTGAGTTTTTATAGGATTCTATAGAATTTTATGAATTTATCCTAAAATCAATAAATTGGATAAAATTTTGGCAAAAAATTTAAATAATTTACCAAAAGTAGGATAAAAAGTAAAATTGGGGGTGATAGGCATATCAGATTTAACTAGTACATCGGTTATTCCTAAGTCTATTTGGGAAAAATATGCGCCTGCCTATTCTAAAGTTTTACCAGAAATTTCTTTTTATAGAGATTCTGTAAATAAAGTTGTGGAAAGTGTCAAGGACTATAGTCGCATCTTAGACCTAGGCTGTGGCCCAGGTATTATATCAGAGATTTTAGCAAAAAAAGGCCATGAAGTGCTTGGGATTGACAATGACAAAGCAATGATAAAATACGCTAAACAAAGGTTAGCAAATTATCTTCATGCAAGAATTGAACAACAGGATGCTCACTCATTAGCAATTGATGATGAAACTTTTGATGGTGTTATTTGCCATAATGTAATATACGCTGCTGAAGAACCAATCAAAGTATTAAAAGAAATGTACAGAGTTCTGAAATTTAAAGGTGTGCTAGCTCTTGTAGGACCTAAGCCTAACCCTGATTTTGAATTGTTATTTAAAATTGTAATTAAAGATTTACAGGATAAAGGACTTTTAAATGATTTTTTGAATGATATTAATGTTGTAATACGGTGCAATAAAATTATTGAAAGAAATGGCATGAAAAATACTTACAACAATGAACAATTAGCAAACATTCTGCTCAAAAATATAGGCTTCTCAAAAATTTTAGAGTCAAGTGAATGCTATCTTTCACAATCATATTTCATACTAACTAAAAAATAAGATTGGGGGTGGAATTTGGCTTTAAGCAGTCTCAAAGTTAACAATAGTGCTGAATATTTAGTGCCAAAAAATAATATTGTAAGTAGCTTTAATTACAGAGAAATACTAAAGCATAACATAATGTTGAATAGTGAATTAGCAAAAATATATCATTTTATACAAAAAATAAACTTTAACGGCATTGATTATGATTTTGAATTTAAGATAGCAACAAAACCACAAGAAATAAAAAAAGTGCTTAGGTTAAGATTTTTGTCCTATAGCAATGAAGGTTATATAGACCCAAACTTTTTCAGTGAAGGCTTAGAGTATGACAAATATGACATAAATTCAGCAATGTTTTTAGTAAGAAATCTAGAGACAAACAAAATTCACGCATGTGTTCGTTTAGTATTAGATTCCTATACGGGATTGCCTTTAGAGGAATTTGTCAATATAAATGATTTTAGATCAGAAAACAAAGTTATTTCTGAAATTTCAAGGTTAATTTCTTATCCAAAAGGCCAAAAGTTAATAAATAGGGCAATATTGGCGTTTGCTTACAGATTTGCATCTGCTTTAGGAATTACACATTTAGTAGGATTTGGAAGATGGGAAAAATTAATTTATTACGAGAGTATAGGGCTTAGCATACTAGAGCCTTTAAGAAAAGTGAAATATAACAACATTGGAAATGGGCATAAGCCTTCTGGAGAATTTTATATAAATGTGCTTGATTTTAAAAATTTAAATTTTGTTATCAAAAAATTAAGTTAAATAGTATTGGTGCTTCATTTTTTCTTCTATAATAGCTTTTATTTCCCCATTTCTAATATTTTCTTTTATTTTGTTAAAAAATGAGTCACTTTTATTTTTTGATAAATTTATTTTCACTTTTAAACCTTTATCTATCAAAATTGAATATGACTCAATCTCTTTATCGTATGAGAACTTTGTCATTCCTAGCAATAAGCCAGCAGTATAATACGGATTAAAATTCTTACTAGAGAACATTTTTTTATATTGTGATAATGGTATATAATTTTTGTATTCAATCTCTAATCCATTCTTATCATGCTTAATTAATTTACCCTTTCCTAAGCCTAATAACTCTAATTGGTTTAATATAGAATTAAATGTGTCATCTCCCTTTTTAATCCCAAATTTATTGACTTGAAATTGAACGCCTATTTTGGACTGTATCATGCCTAAATAAAGAAGAATGTTGCTAATACCACTAGTTTCATTCCAAAAGTCAAAGACAATCTGATAAAGATCAAAAGGAAGCATAATACAATAAATTGTCCAAACTTTTAATTCACCATTATTTGAAGTTATGTGGTTTAAACTAAACATTTTTTGGATTAATTCATTAGGATTAACAACTATTTCATTTGTAACAAGATTTTTTTCTGATAGCCTTGAATCAATAATTTTTTGGTTAAAATAATTTAAAGGAAATATGTCATCAAAAGTTAGATAGAAAGAACAAAGATTATCTCCATTAGATATGCACAATTTTTCTTCAAAAAAACAATCTTTGTTTAATGCCAGTGAAAAAATTCCAGAATAAACTCCTGAAATAAAAAAGTCCATGACTTTATTTTGCCTTTCAAAAGAGCGCTTGTATTGTTTAGCCCAAGGGTTATTTAAGTTTTTTATTACAACTTGCTTTTTTTCAGGCTTAAAAACAAAAGCCTCACTTTTACCAAATCCCATATAAGACATTTCATTTAAAGAAAATTTGATTAATTCGATTTTGTTTATGTTTGTTTTAGAGCGCTTAAACTCAGATGCAATTAATTTTCCAAGACTTTTTCCGAGCTTGAAAAGAAGCTCATTAAGCATGTCACGAGAAATTATTGTCAAGGCTTTTTGAAGAGCTACAACTGAAAAAAGAGGGGGTATGTATTTAGGAAAACTACTAGCAATTATCTTTGACCTATCACCTAATTTTTTGAAAATATCACTTTTCATTTAATCAGAACATAAATTAGGGCATTATTCTTTGAAAGTATGAACTATTAATCCTTGTTTGCTTATTTCCAGAGGGTGTATGTCCTCGTCATTCTTTGTTTCACGCATTTTTCTTATTATTAAAGTTCTAGAATACTTGCCGCCCAAAGTTTCATAGTTTACATGGACAATTCCATCACAAATAAACTCTGAAATGCCGTCTCTTGAAAGCTGCCCATCTGTTGTTTGGGATATGAGCAAAGAGGTTACTCCATTTTTAACTTCGCGTAAATCATTGATGAATTGGTACATAAACCTTTTGATTGATATTTCAGTCAAATCTGTTATTTTGGAATAGGTAGTTGGAGTATTAATTGAGAGGGCAGACAATGAATCGATTACCAATCTTTTAATGTTATTTCTATCAGCCATATTTATTATTTCCAATGCTGTTGTCTCTTTAATGTTTTTTGCAGGAATGCTAATAATCTTAACTTTGTTTTCTTTCTCTAATTTATTAAAATCCCAGCCAAATTGCAGAGCTTGATTTTTTAGGCTTTGTGCCCTTTCTTCAAAAGAAATATATAAGCCCTTTTCATTAAATTGTATGGCTCCATTGTATAAGAATTGCAAAGCAAAGATTGTCTTGCAAGTGCCAGGTGTACCACTCAACAAAATTATTTTACCCTTTGGAAAGCCTCCTTCAATAAGCTTGTCAAATCCTCTTATTCCTGTTTTTACTTTATCCATTTTAAATCCCTATCTTATCAACAACATAAATAAAGATTGTTTTAGTCTTAGTATCTATTTTCTGGCAAGTGGTTTTAGCAGTAAATTTCAAACCCTTTCTCAACTCTTTTGGAATTAAAAAATACTTTGTCGCTTCGTTTTTGCCACGCTGGCTAATGTTGGTTTCTACATCTGCAATATTTTCAGAAAAAATATGAATATTATCCATATAGCCCCTTAATTGCACAGACTCATTATAATCAATAACCACTTCAAATACTACTTTGCCATCATCTTTCATTCTTGTACTTAGAATTGTGCCCATAGATTGATAATTTTATGTCCCATATAAATATTTTTCGGTAAAAATATAGATAGTTTATCCATTTTTAGTTTTTATTTATCCTAAAATTCAAAAGAATGTTTATATATAACTTATATACTAGATTTATTTAAATTTATAGTAGATATACAATATGGACATATTTGAAGGAATAACGGAAAATAAGCTGACTCTTGTTTTGCTTGCTGAAAAACAATACCAGAAAAAATTAGCAGAAATAGTCAAGGATGTAGAAAAAAGCCATACTAGAATATGTTATGTTTGTCTAAGCAAGCCTTATACAGATATTGTAGATTATTTAAAAAACGTAGGCATTAATGTAAACAAATTTTTCTTTATAGATACTTTAAGTAGCCATTACAAAAAATCTGTACAAGCAGAGAATTGTATTGTTATAGAAGATACAAATAAATTAAGCGCTATACAGTCTGCAATTAATACAGCAACAACTGAAAAAAAGTGTAGTGTTGTAATATTTGATACAATTTCTGCGCTTTTAATGTATGAGCAAATGCATGATATAGTCAAATTTACAAGTGATTTAACAACTACAGAAAAGCACCAAGATGTTCATAAAATTTTTCTTATCCTCAAAAAGAGCGATTCATTAGTGCACTATCACGAAGATCTTATCAATGATATCAGCATGTTTGCAGACAAAATAATTGATTTGGAAGGAAAGCCACAAAAGCTTAAGCAAGAGCTTGAGGCTTTGGAGCAAGCATATAAATCAGGGTATATTTCAGAGGAATCTTACCAAAAAAATAAGAAAAGAATCGAAGACAAGTTAAAAGGCTAATAGAATTAATAAAATTTAAATAGTAGATAAAAATTAAGTACAAAATAATAAAAGAGGTGTTTTTTTGAATCCAATTACAATTTCGAAAGGAAGGATTTTCCTGGTTGCAGTTAGCGAAGAGCAGTATCCTGATAAAATTGTTGACTTGCTGAAGATTGTCACAAACAAATACAAAAAGATATGCTATCTTTGCTTCAACAAGCCTTATGCAGATGTTGTTGAGGATATAAAAAGAATTGGGCTGGATATGAGCAAGTTCTTTTTTATTGATGTGCTGACAAGTCATTATACAAAACCTAAGCCTGTAAAAAATTGCATATTTATAGATTCTCCAAGCAATATAAGTGCTATAGGAGAGGCTATAAAAAGGGCAATAATTGAAGAGAAGTGCGAGGAAATATTTGTAGACACAATTTCATCTTTGCTCATGTACCAGCAGAATTTCTATATCATCAAATTTACACATGAATTAAAAAGCGGCGAAATCAGCAAAATTAAAAACCTCAAGCAGTCTGTTTTAGTTACCTTAAAAGGTGATCAGTCAATGGCTGATGCATATGAAAATCTTTTAAAAGACCTAAGCATGTTTGTTGATGAGGTTATACACCTTGACAGTGAGAAATAAGAGAAAAGTTAATAAACAACCTATAGTATAAATTAGTATAATTAACAATGCCAAAAATAATGATAGTAGATGACGAAGAAAGTCTTAGGGAACTAATCACAGCGATTTTAACTCCAGAGGGCTATGAGGTAATAGCTGCTTCTTCTGGGCAGGAATGCTTAGATATGCTAAATAAAGAAAAGCCAGATTTGATATTGATGGACATGATGATGCCTGGCATGAGCGGCAGAGAAACAACAGAAAGAATCAGAAAAAACCCAAGCACAAAAAACATCAAACTTGCCTTTTTGACTGTTGCAAGGTTCTCAGAAACAGGAAAAGAGACTTTGCAAGGCTTAAATGTTTTAGATTACATTACAAAGCCTTTTGACAATGACGATTTGGTTAAAAGGATCAAGAAATTGATAGATTAAAAGTGAAGAAAAAACCAAAGAAATAAGGGAAAGGAATAAAGAATTAGAAAAAACTTTAGAAGATTTCTACACATTGAGAATTGATATGGCAGAAGGCTTAAAAAGAGGTGAAATTGAAAAAGAAAATAAAAAAATAAAAGAAAGATTAGATAAACTTAAAAATGAAAATAAGGGGGATGAAAAATGAATAGCAAGCTTACCATTGTTCTATTTTTTGTTATCTTAATTGCAGGTTTAAGCACAGCAGTTCTTGCTGATGCAGAAGAGTCACCACTCTGGTTTAGATTACTAGAGCCATTGGGAGCTATAATAGGCATCGTAGCTTTGATAATTTCTTATAAAAATTTCAAAAATTTTGGAGGAGTGTTGGGAAAGAGCTATACATATATTATGGCAATGCTTGCTTTATTTATTTTAGCTTTCATTTGGCGCAGCTTAATAGAGCAAAGTTTAATTCCAGAAAATATAGCTACAGAAGTAGTATTTGAGGCATTATTGTACATAGGCGTGGTCTTAATCGCTGTTGCTTCAAGCGTGGCACTCAGGGGATTTAGAAAATGAATGACATAAGAAAAGAAATTGGTAAGCTTCTGAAATCTAAATTTGGCGATGAACTTGGAAAAACATTAGAAAAGTATTATGAAGATACAGACCCCAGTGAGGTTATTGAACTAGCCCGTCATATGCTTTCAAGCTTGATTGGAGAAGAAATGGCTAATGATTTGATAAATAGGATACTAAAAAACTATCCAGATTACAAAAAACTTATTATTGTAGGTTCCTGAGTTCAAAAAATAATGAATTCTTACTCAAAAACAGATTTTCCCATTTGGGAAAAGTTTAAGTAAAATTTTGGGCGAATGTCATTTTCCACTTTGCCTACTTTTTTGATAAATGACCATTTTTCAAATTCATATTTACCATCAATGCAATCTTACCTTTAATTTCGGGAATTTTTTTATTATATTCTGCAGGATGTTGTCTGTATTTTCCTCTCCCATAAAATCGCTCAGCAGCTTATGCGCGACATTGATAATGTCTTGTTGTTTATCAGACTCGTAAAACTCACTTAAAATTTTTTCAACTCCCTCACCAAATATTGGTTTTAGGGTTTTGATTATTTCCGATTTCAAGTCGATGCCCATTCTATAACTTCCATAAATTTATTTTTCTTCAACCAGAATAGCATTTTTGACTGTTTTTTTCAATCTGAAAATACCATAAGTGAAGGCTATGAATGCAATAACCCAGAATAATTGCTCAGTGCTTTCTATTATTGTACTTGACAGATTAAGGATTCCCCAGTTTTCTGTCAATAATTCCCAGAGATGATTAAGGCTCATCAATGCTATCAGTATTATAAATGGTAAAACCATAGATATTATAATTTTGCCCAAATATTTTTCTTTCATATTTATTCTTATCCACAGAAGCCTTGATGTAACTAAGCCTGCAAATACAAATGCTATAAAATGCTGTAACCCAAATTTATCTGCAAAGCTTCCATCAAACCAAGATGAAAACCATGCATCTAGAGGCTGTGCTGTAAGTAAAAGAGCAAGGGCAGTGATTCCAAGTATGGCGATTGTGAGTGAATCTCTCTTTCCGAATTTCTGCAATTTTTCCCCTTTTGCAGTATTTTTTATCTTGTTCAAAGCAATAAGGAACGAGCCTATGCCAAGATAGAAAATTAAATGCCACAATACGTTATATGTGTTTTCATGGGTATTCAGAACTTTAAATTCGTATAATATAATTGCAAATCGTGCAAGCCATAGTAAAATAATGCCTGCAAGAAGATAAATAAAAGGTACACCAAATATAGATGTGCCAAATGTAAGGATAATTTGTAAATTTTGAACTACAATCAATACTAGAAATAGAAAAATAAGGGCTTCGACCCAAAGAATTAGCTCTCCTCTTCTTCCGGCTTCATTTTCGCTATTTTCGTGGCTGACAGCCAAAAGCCTAGATGGAAGAATAAGCAAGATTATTGCCAATATAATAAAAAGACTTAATTTATTGATTTTAATGCCTCTTTTTTGTTTTAAAGATGTCTTTAATATATAAATATTTAAATTTTTGTATTTTTGATTAAAATAAACAACAATAATTTACATAACAAATAACAAAAAATATTTATGTAATTACAAATATAAATAAAAATATATAAAAATATATAAAAAAAGTGGACAGATAACAAAAGTAATGCCAAAAAAAGTATATTTTTCGAGGATAGGACAATTCAAATATCAGAAGCACACACTTGTACTACTTCTTGCATTAATCTTTACAATTTTATTTCATTCAGAGTTAGCATTGGCAGACCATATTGGCCCAGAGAAAATAGTTGATGGAAAGTATGTTGTGATTCTTTCATTGGTTCCAGAAGAAAATGCTACAGGTACTATGAGACTGAGGTTCTTGTTCAGGGATATGCAGACAGGCAAGCCTCTTTTAGCCCCTGTATCATATAATGCAAAAATTATTGATGATAAACAACAGATTGTTTTTGAAAACCATAGCATGAAGGCTGTTAATGGCTTAGGTGAATTTACTTATCAATTCCCAAAAAATGGCTTGTATAAGGTATTTTTGGAGTTTGAAAAAGCTGATGAGCCTGACAAAACCTATAAAGTGGATTCATGGCCTATATGGGTTCCTGGACAAAAAAGAGAGTTTTTTTATCCTTTAGGAATGTCAGAGCTTGCAGGGTTTGCATTACTTATTTTAGCTTTGGTGATTGTCTTTGTTAATTATTTATTAATAAAAAGGAAAAGTAAAAAGAAGAAGCATTGAATAAAAGCTAAGATTGTTCGTTTTTTACAGCAAAGCCTATGCTGGCAAGTATGACTCCCAATAGTGTATGAAGTATGTTGTCAGCAAAATTTACGTTTAGCAAATTAAGCAATAAACTTGGAATTGCAAAACCAATAGCTCCAATTGCAATATAGGTTAAACCCATCCATCTGTTGTATTGAAATGAATATTTGCCTTCTGCATACTGCGAAGCAAATACCCCCAAGCTGCCAGTTATAATGTGAACAAAGTTATGGAGTATATTGATGCCAAAACCCAATATATTATTGCCGGCAAAAAAGCCAAGAATTCCTACGATTACTACAGCGCCACCTATCGCTACGGACACTAGCCTATGCAGTTCTTTTGGCATTGTTTTAACCTCTTTTTAAGATACCAATTAATACTACCTTTCAATATATATAAATTTTTCTAAAAATTTATGTTTAATACTCCACAAAATAAAAAAATTTATATAGTGCAAAGTAAAGGTTGCAAGTAAACATAAAAAGAGGTTAGAGTAAATTGAAAATTGATTTTATATCGGATATTAACAAAGATAATTATGAAGTTCTGCACTATGACAAAATTGACGGATTTATGGTTAAGACACTGTGGTGGACTTTTGCAATTCTCTCGCTTTATATAATTGGGATATATTTTTTCAAGCCAGCTAGTATTTACCCAAGCCCTTTTTCCTGGCGAAATTTAAGTTTAAGCGAGGTTATATATGTTATGATTTTATTGCTGATTCCAGCTATTGTTATGACTTTTTTGAAAGGGCGCTTGAAAAATCATTACATTTATAGATTTCTGATGGCAAATGCATTATTTGTTGGCTCTTATGCCTTTGTTTTTTTGACAGGCGGCTCAATTGAAGCGCATTTCCACTTTTTCATTATGTTTGGGCTGTTGATTTTATACTTTGACTGGCGCTTAGGCTGGTGGGCAATTGTTGCAGTTGCCTTGCATCATGGCATCTTGAATTATATTTCTCCTAGCTGGGTTTACTTCTATGGAAGGAATGATGTTGCCTTTTCAGCGCATGCTTTGCTTGTGCTTGTAATGGCAATATTCACAACAAAGATTTGCGAAGATGGAAGAAAATCTATAGAATTAGTAAAGAATGTTAATATAGAGTTGGACAGCAAGGTTAAGGAAAGAACAAAGGAGTTGGAAATTGCCAAAGTTGATTTAGAGAATAAAGTAAAGGAAAGAACAAAGGAGTTATCAAAAATAAAGGAGAATTTAGAAGTAGAAGTGGATAAAAGGACAAAAGAATTGAAAGCAAAAGTTGATGAGCTTGAAAGATTCAATAAAATGGCTGTTGGGAGAGAGCTAAAAGTTAGGGAATTGAAAAAAAGAATAGAAGAGCTAGAGGCAAAAAAATCGTAATATTTAAATATTTTAGTTATTGATTAGAAAATAAATTAAAAAAATTTTGAGGTGAAAAATGAAAAAAATTAGCTTAATCTTTTTAAGCTTATTTTTTATAGTTATTATTTCAGTTTTTGTACAAGCTTTTTACTTAGAAATTGGAGAAGATGGATTTTTAGAGAAGATAGAACCTGTTTTGGAGGTATTTAATTTTATTATAGCAATCGTGACTTTAGTGCTAGCTATTTATATGGTCCCAAAATTAAAGGATTTAGGGCTTACATTAAGAAAGAGCTGGACCTTTTTGATTAGTACAATCATATTCTTTGCGCTTTTTGAGACACTCGGTTTACTAGACCTTTTAAATATTTTTAAATGGCATGGTTTAAGTGATGTATTGGAATTTGCTTTTATATTATCTTTGCTGCTGGCTGTATTTTTCATGATTAAATTCTTTAAAGATATTGCCGAAGTTAAGGAAATTGCAAAACAAAAAAAGTAAAAATCTTGGCTTATAATAAAATAAAAAAGTAAAATGTCTACAGATATAAAACAAGAATTAATTTGGGTTTTGAAGCCTTTATTCGGAGAAGATATTATAAAAATGATTGGTGAGTACTACGATTCAAATAATCCACAAGAAATTATCAATGTCACGCATAAGCTGCTGAGTGATTTTATGGGAGAGGAAAATACAGACAACATCCTGCAGAATATAATAAAAAAATTCCCGAAATTAAAGGTGAGATTGCATTAAAAGGACAAAAGAGCTAAAATCCAAAGTTGATGAGCTTGAAAAATTCAACAAAATTGCTGTTGGCAGGGAATTTAGAATACTAGAGTTGAAGAAAGAAATTGCAGAGCTGAAGAAAAAATTGCTTAATAGTTAAAGATAATTTAATCTTATGCACTTAATTTTCTCATATTGGTTGCGGCTATTAACATCAATATGTAACCAATGATGAATAATAAATCATGTACTATCTTCTGTGTAGATGGCTGCGCCCATGCCACTACTACAGAAAGAAATCCCAATACAAC
>CAZUSQ010000008.1:2877-12663 GCA_964622655.1 uncultured Methanosarcinales archaeon | reverse complement strand
TATTGTGAAAGAACATTAGGTGCTGGTTGGACAGGTAGAGGATGGGACGGAAAGACAAAGATGCAATTTTGCGTACATTTTGTAAATTTACCCCTAGGAATAATACCTATAACAGCCCCAAATGTATCCACATTCTGTTCTGGAGACATTTCAAAAGCAACAATTTCATGGGAAATTGGTGATGGTAGTCAAGGCTATAATGTCGGCATTGATAATGATGATGATTGGAATAATGGATATTGGAACAAATTTGTAGCTTCTGGAACAAACACAACAATTGCTCCAGATGGTTTTAATGCATATGGTGGAGCATCTGGAACACTTACTTTTAATACAGGAATTACATATTATGTACGTGTGTATTATATTGCAATTCAAGAGCATTCACCTACCACAAGTTTTAGTGCATTATATTGTGGGCCAACAGTTAATGGGACATTGTACTGCAGGTCAGACAGTAAATTTGTCTTAAATTTAGATACACCAAATTCTCAAGTAAATAATACAGCACTTAACAACAAAAATAAAGCAACATGTGAAAAAGCAGGCTTTGAATGGACAGGCACAAAATGCTGTAGTGAAGCAGATGATAATTTAACAACAAGCACTTATCGTGAATTTTACAATGATCCAAATGGAATAGGTGGGTGTTGGAACAGCACATTAGTTATTAGTGTAGATTATGTTGAAGGCACAAATGAGTCTGTAATAAACTATAATGGCGAGTTTCATGGATGCGCAATTAATGCAACAAATTACAACATAAATAATGACAATTTGCTAAGTCTAAAAGATAATCATACTGGAAATATTTTAATAACAAATCATGGTTATTGCTTTAATGACCCACAAAATGATTTCTATTGCTCATATACAGAAAAGTGGCTTCTTACAAATGGCGAAGATAAAACTCATTTAAGTTATGCGCCAATACAAAATCCAAATCAAACAGCAGAGTGCTGTGCGCAAGATGATTGTTGGAATGGCTCTTCTTGTATTTCTAACCAAGCAGATGACCCATTATCCCAACCACTACCAGGTACTTCCTTTAGATGTATAGATGGTAACTGGACAAGCTCTACATTAAAGTACACATCTGATGGAACTAAATCAGGCTATTGTCCAGAGGAAACACAATGCCTTGTTAACCCATTTGAAACAGAGCCAGAAGAGCAATGCATTGACTCTGGCGACTACATTAATGACAGTTATTGTCAAGAAGGTAATTGGACTTCAAGAACTAAGCTACTTGCTTTAAAAATGCTAAAGCTTAAGTCAGATGACTATACATTATTTTGCGATACCGAAGAAAATACACTAAACAATATAGATTACTTAGTCACATCAAGTGAAATAGCTGCTGAAATATTAATTGATATACAAACCAATAATTTCTGTATTTTAACTTATGGAAATGATATAACAATTGCAGGTACAACTATCAATCAGGATATAGAAGATATCCCCAGCGATGATTTGAACATTTTTGGAGTTACAAGTTGCAGCACAGTTGATGATGCCCAATATCACCCATGCGATAGCACTAACAAAGTGTGGTACAATAAAGATTTGAAGAGTTTAATATATAGTCCAATAGCAATAGATATTCCAACAGATCAAGGTCCTTTGGAAATGTATGATCAATTAATAGGAGCTCCAATTCAAAGCGTAATAGATAATATAAAAAGACTAATAACATCTCCACCATTTGACAACTCTTACATAAATGCATTTAAGAAACTAAGCAGGCTTTATTTCACACAAAAAGAACCTCGAACAATAACAGGTGCTATTGAGGGATTACAGATTAAAAATGCAATTGTAGGTTATAACAACTTTGATACAGACATATGTAGTTTTGCACTACAATTCAATCAAACAAATGGAGATGCGTTTTCTGGTGTAGCTTGCGGAAATGAAAATAAAAATTATTATGTTCTTGCTCAAGGCAGTCAATTTACTAATCTAAATCCTGATGATATATGGCCAGATTTGACTTCAAAACTAAGGTTAGAATGAAACTAAACCAAAAATCACAAGTAACAATGCTTATGATAATAGGCTTAGTGTTATTTATTGTAGTAAGCTTAGTTTTATATCTTTCCAAAGTATCAATTAAAAAACAAAGCCAGCAAAGTATAAAAATAACACAAACAACAGCAATAGAACCACAACCAATCAAAGAATTTGTTCAAAAATGCTTGGACAAACTTGCAAAAGATGCCGTCATTTTGCTAGGTAAACAAGGAGGCTATATTTATAAAAGTCAAGGAGGAACTTTAATTGACTATTTAGATACCGATGAAGGTGTATTTTTTGTTAAGTATAATAATCATAATGTTGTTTACAATATATTCCCACCAAAGTTGGTTGTATCATCGTATTCATCAGAGATTCCAGATTACCCATGGATAATATTTCCTTACACAACATTAAGCTCAAATGAGGAAGTATTTGAAGGATTTTTTGGAATAAGCAATACACCACCTCTTGACTCATCTGGAGGTCCAAATTCAATACAAACTCAAATAGAGGCTTTTATCGACAAAAATTTAGTTAGTTGTGCAGATTTTAACATTTTTCAAAAGCAAGGAATTGATGTTGTTATGGGTTCAATAAAAACATCTGTTGTTATAGGCGCTAATGATGTAAGCATCAAATCAAAAATACCAATAACTATAACTGACACTATAACAAACGAATTTGTTGAGATTAGTGACTTTTCAACTAATATAAATGTAAGACTTAGAAATACTTATTTTTTTATAAAAGAGCTAATAGAAAATGATATTAAAAACATAAGATTTAATATTACAGACACTAAAAATAATAAGGATTCTTTCAATATCAAATTAATTAAAGATGTACTTTCTAATGATGATTTAATAATAATCACTGATGGAAAATCATTAATTTATGCAAAACCATTTGAGTATATATTTGCTAGGAGAAATAGAGCACCTGCACTTTATTACATAAAAAATACTACTTTAGAATTTCCGCATAATTATCAAATAAGCCAAGAAGATTTATTGCAAGGTTCAGAATTAAAAGCAGAGGACCCTGATGAAGATAGCTATACTTTTACTATAACTCCTCCAGTTCCAAAAGTGCTAAATGTTCCACAAATCAATTTCAAAGTTGAAGTTAGTGACGGTAAGCTGTCAGACTATCAAGTCATAACTGTCAATAGAATATGAGTAAAATAAAAAAAGAGGTAATAGTAATATTATTTTTTGTATTTAGCGTGCTAGTCTCTATAAATGCTTTTGCAGATGAAGTAGGTTGTTGCACAAATCCAGGAGCAGCTGCTCTTACTTGCACTACTGAAAGGCTTGTATTAAGAGATGCAGAATGCTGCCCAAAGCCAGAATCAAGTTTTCCAAGCTATTATAAATCATCGCAAAACCCGTATAACCCAACTGACTATAATGACTGTACAACTAATTTCTTTTTCATTAATACAGCATGCTCAGCAGTTGATGCATGTGCTCTTGGATGTTGTTGTTCTGAACTAGGAGGAACAATTAAAGCAGAAGCACAATGTAAAGGAACAGGCTTAACATTTTATAAAGGGCAAACTGATTGTAATGCTGTTTGTCCAGTGCCACAATGCAGCGACAGTGTGGATAATGACAACAATGGTTGTGCAGATTTTGGAGGAGGTGACTTAGGATGTGCAAGTGCTGCAGACACTGCAGAATCAGGAGGAAGCTGTATTCAAGAGGGAGTAGGTTGCAATGATGCCAACTATGCACCAAAGCTTAGTAATTTAGTAATTACACCAGCAAAAGGAGAAAGAAAATTTTTACTGACATGGCAAGATGAGTGTAGTGGATCAGCAGTTTCTTATGATATCTTAAGATGCAAAGAAAATGGTTGCACAAATTTTGTGCTACTTGGAACAACAAATACAAATGCTTTTGAAGATGCGTCTGAAGAATTATTATTCGATACAATATACACCTATCAAGTTAAAGTAAGATATAATCTACAAACTGCAACACCAACAATAACAGGCACAGGAGCACTAGGCAACATAGATTGTCTTGGGGTATACACCACAGGCATTTTTTGCTTGAATAATTCAGCATATTATTGTGACACTGTAAATAAGCTTATAGCAGAAGGTACAAAATGTTCTTCTGAACAAGTTTGTGTAGTTTCAAATAATCAGCCTTCTTGCATAGATAGGGTTAGCTGTAATTATGATGATGCAAATCCATTTGGTTTGTATTATACATTGCAAGATTGTGAAACAAATAAATACTGTTTCTATGACAGGTCTTATTCAACTGTAAACTCTTGCTTTAGTTGTGATCCTTCAATGGCATGTTATGATTATAAAACAGAGGATGCATGTTTAAGAGATAACTGTAAAACTGGTAATTGCATATGGAAAAATTTAGCAAACCAAATTGGAATTGGTGTATGTGTAAGCACAATTCAGTATAACTGCCAATGGTGCGACCAAAAAGGAACAGCAACTTTAGAAAACTTAAGAGCTTATAATGAAGTTTTTGATATTTGTACAAAAGAAAAATCAGAGGCGTTATCTGAAGGCTCGTTTAATTGCTACTTCCTTGTTGGAAAATCAAAAAATTGCAATAATGTTGTATGCACTGACTATGCTACAGATCAATGTAGCAATGTTCAAATAACTCATGATGAGAACAACAAGATAACAAATCCCTCAAATGATGATTGTAATATAAAAGTATGCCAGAATATTAACAATTTATGTGTAAAGAATGCTGATGGAGATAATAGTGCTGATTGCACTAGCAAATCATGTGAAAATGACTATTTTGCACCTAATGCAACATTGCTGCCAATAATGAAAAAAGGAGTTGTTGATAGCCTTGTTATTCAAATTTATGATAAAACAAGTATAAACGGTACTGTCACTTTAAAAACCTCAACAGATTACAATACATATTTATGTGTAGAACCTTGTGGAACAAATGGACATCCTTATAGCTCTTATACAAAAAGCAGAAGTATAATAATAAGCAACCTTAATGCTTTTGATGGCAGTAATGGAAGCAAACTTTTATCTTTGAATGAAGGCATAAATGTTATAAGATATTATTCTCAAGATCCATCAAAAAATATAGAAGAAGTAAAAAAAATTCCAATTGAAGCACATAGCAACACATCTGGACCAAAGGTATTTGTTATTAATGTAACAGATGGCACAGAAGTTAATGGTAAAATTTACACAAGCAATCAAAAGCCAACTATAGATGTTCAATTTTTTGAGCCAGCAATTGTAACTCTATCTAGGCTTATTAACAACAAAACAGGCTTAATAATTTCTTTTTCAGCAACAACTCAACCCAGCAATAAGGCTAGCTTTGCAGTTACAGATACTCTGCCTAATGGAGACTATATCTTTGAATTAAATGCCAAAAATGAAAAGAATATTTTTATGGACACTCAATTCAAAGCAATAATTGTTATTGATAATAATAAGCCAACATTAAATATTACACCTTCTAATGGAACTGTATTTAACACATCGCTAGTGAGTATAAAACTAGCATTTAACAAAGAAATCAATTTAGACACAGTAAAAATTAATTCAGAAGAAATAAAAGACTTGTTTTCAACAATTGATAACAAAATATTCACAACAACAATAAACCTTTCTGATGGAAATAAAAATCTTGATGTAAAAGCAAGTGATTTTGCAAAAAATCAAGTAAATGGCTTTGTATCATTTATTGTCGATGCTAACCCAACCACTATAAATTTAGTAAATCCAGTATTTGGTGTAGCATCAAAGTATACTTTTGATATTGTTGTAGAAACTGATGATAATGCTGATTGCAGATATTCTTTAGATAACAATTTCGAATATGAGTTTATGGACGCATTCACAATTACAGGCGGTACTTCTCACACAATAACAAGTTTTAATAAAATAGCTAGCGGAGACACAAGCACTCATAAATTATATGTAAAATGTAAAGCCCAAAGAGGAATTGCATTCAATTCTTTTGATATAAATGTTGACTCAACCCCACCTCAGCTAATAAGTGTGTTTGCATATCCAAACCCTGTTATTGAGAAACCATCTACTACTAAATTAAATGTAGAATCTAATGAGCCAGTTATTTGTAAGTTTAGTAGTAGCTCTAAAGATTTTAATGTTATGGAAGGAAAATTTGAAGGTTATGATAACAATACTTTTAAAACTATTAATAAGCAAGATATTACTGTGGAAAGCGAAGGCGACTTTTTATACTATGTAGCTTGCAAAAACAAGGCAGAACTTATCTCAGATGTTAAAGAAATCCCATTTAAGGTAAATTTATCAATTCCTATATCTATAATCTCGCATACTCCAGAATACTTTAACTCAACAAATGTTATATTAGCTATTGAGACAAATAAGAAAGCACAGTGTCAATATTCTGAAACTGATGCAACAGCACAAACAGGAGAATTGTTTGGAACATCTGGCTATAGTCATACAAAAAATTTACTTTCTACTCCAGGAAAGCACACATATTATGTGGTGTGTAAAGATCAATACTTGCAGCAATACTCAGATGTTAAATCTATAACATTTACAGTTGATACAACAGCACCAACTATGCTTTTTGTTAATGATACAAGTACTTTAGAGTTATTTCCTGAAGCAACTTGCAATAAAGATAAGTTAAGGGTTAAGTGGTTGGGAGAAGACAAAGAATCTAATGTTAGAGAATATTCTTATTCCGTAATTAAAAAGCATGATAATAAACCAGTTGTGAACTCAACAAAAACCTTTTGGTACTCTGATCCTGAAAATGGAGACGAGTGGAGATGGGTAGAAGATATTATTCTTGAGGACAATACAAGATATTTTTTTAGTGTAAAATCAATAAATTTTGTCAATTTAACTAGTGATCCGAAAAGCAGTGATGGGATTAGTGTCAATACAACTGTATGCAAACCCTCACCAATCTGCGGAGACAGTGAAATAAATCAGGCTGGAGAAGAATGTGATAGCAACACATTTGGGTCAATTAATAGTTGTTTGAATTACACTAATTTTATTGGTGGCACTTTAAAATGCACAAATGATTGTAAATTAGACACATCTAGTTGTACAAGATTACCAGACTGTGGTAATGGTGAGCTTGATCCAAGCGAAACATGTGATGGAACTAACTTTGGTCAAATAGACAGTTGTACAGACTATAACGCATCTTTCAGTGGAGGAACTTTAAAATGCACTTCTACATGCCAGCTTGATACATCCAGTTGCATAGAAAAGCCAAAATGCGGTAACGGCTATATAGACATAGGCGAAACATGTGATGGCATCAACCTAGGACCTTTAAGTGGAAAATGTATAGATTATAATCCTTCAACATTTACAGGTGGAAACATAAGTTGTAATAATTGTAAAATTGATACTTCAAAATGTCAAGGCATTGTAGGAAGTTGCGGCGATGGTACAATAAACATAGGCGAATCATGCGATGGAACTAACTTTGGTCAAATAGACAGTTGTACAGACTATAACGCATCTTTCAGTGGAGGAACTTTAAAATGCACTTCTACATGCCAGCTTGATACATCCAGTTGCATAGAAAAGCCAAAATGCGGTAACAATTTAATTGATAAAAGCGAATCTTGTGACACTAACAATTTAGGGCTTAATAGTAATAAATGTATTGATTATAGCTTAGATTTTAAGGAAGGCACTTTAAAATGCACAAATGATTGTAAATTAGACACATCTAGTTGTACAAAAGCTCCAACATGTGGCAACAAGAGATTAGACACAGGTGAATTATGTGATGGAACTAATTTCGGCAATCTTACAGATTTAAGTTGTAGTAGTTATAGCTCGAATTTCGTTGAAGGAGCCCTTACATGTAATAATTGCAAGATAAGTACTGAAAATTGTAAGTCCAATGTAACTACTATAGTTAACTGCAAAGACAGAGGAGAATGCAAGTTAAACGAGTCTTGCAGTGACAATTCTGATTGTGAAAGTAAATTCTGTTTCAATAATAAATGCACTCAGCCTACTTGCAATGATGGCGTAAAGAATCAAGGTGAAACTTCAATTGATTGTGGTGGTCCATGTTCAAAATGCCAAATTAACAAGCAGTGCAATACTAACAGCGATTGTCAAAGCAATTTCTGCAGTTTTGGATTCTGCAAACCACAAGACAGTTGTTTTGATGGTAAGCTTACCAATACAGAATCAGATGTAGATTGTGGCGGAGCATGCCCAACAAAATGCTTTGAAGGAAGGAATTGTGGCACAACTAACGATTGTGATGTCAGCTTACAATGCTTTTCATCTAGATGTAAAAGGTGCGCAGAAAATGACAATAATTGTAATGGCATACCAGATGATCAAGAAATCAAAGAGAAAGATACTGATGGAGATGAAATGACAGATGAATGGGAAATACAAAACAACTTAAACCCGAATGACCCAAATGACGCTAGTTTGGACAATGACAATGACGGCTTAACAAATCTTGAAGAATACAATCTGAAAAAAAGATATGGTAAGAGCACAGACCCTAATAAAGCAGATACAGATGGTGATGGATTTAGTGATAAAGAGGAAATTGATAAGGGTACAAACCCAACTGATGCAAATGACTTTCCAAAATCTAATTTAGCAAAAATAATATTATTTGTTTTGGGAATAGTAGCATTGATTTTAGGTTTTGGGTATTTAGCTTATAGGTCAGTTCAAAGAAAGAAAGAGGAAAGATTTGTTTTGCCAAGGAAAGAAGCACCAAGTTTAACACCCCAGATTAAACCAACCCCTTTAAAGCAAAAAGCAGAAGAACTGAAGTTAAAAGAATCACTTAAAAAGAAAGAAGAAGAAAAAGAGAAAGAAAGAAAAAAGCTGTTTGAGACATTTGGAAAAGAAGAGAAAGAAAAGTTGAAAGAAAAAACCGAAGCAGAAATAGAGCCAAGAAAAGCAAAAGAAGAAAAGAAACCAATAGAAAAAAAGGAATGGGTACAAGTCAAAATAAAGAAAAAGCCCAGACCCAAAAAACCCAAGGAAGATGTTTTCATTAGACTAAAGGAAATAGCGAAAGAATCGAAAAAAAGGAAAAATGCAAAATGAAGAAATCACAGCTTCATGGGCAGATTTTTATCTACATTCTAACCATAATTTTAACATCTTTTATTTTGATTTATGGCTACAATGCTGTCCAAAATTTCAAAAATAGAGCAGAGCAAGTGTCGTGCCTTAAGTTTAAAAATGATTTAAGCAATGCAGTTGAAAGTATCTCAAGCGATTTTGGAAGCATAATAAGAAAAGATTTGCAATTGTGTGCTGGTTACACTCAAGTTTGTTTTGTAGAGACTTTTGAAAAAATCATCGATAGAGATAATCCAGATAGTAATGTAGCCCTTAACCCTTTGATAAAAGACAGTATATCATCAAATACTGGTAAGAATACTTTTTTAGTAGAAAAAATAACAATTGAACAATTTTATGCAGGAAATATATCAGTTGAGTTTGATGTGTTTTGTGTAAATGCTTCCAATAATAAAATAAGTCTAAAATTAGAAGGCAAAGGCGATCATGTTGATTTAAGCCAATGGACGTGACTAAGTCCTATTGCTTTTCTCTAAAACCATGAATAAAAAAGCATTTGAAATACAATTTAATTGGATCTTTATCTTAGTTGCAGGAGCTGCAATTCTGCTTTTCTTCACAGCAATTATTATTAAGCAGAAAAGTGTATCAGAGCAATCAACAAAAGCTACTGTTCTGAAGAGCATTGAAGCGATAATAACAGGAACTAG